>JASLJW010000164.1 GCA_030747885.1 Candidatus Thalassarchaeaceae archaeon | reverse complement strand
CAACCTGAAATTGTGAAGGCAATCAGGACATTCTCACTTCAAAATGCTCTGGAATACGAAGGATCCGGCGAAATGAAATCAGTACTTGGAAGAATCTTCGGAGCACATCCAGAACTCAAGCCTCACGCACGTGAACTTGTTTCAAAAATTCAGCCTGCAGTAGATGAAGCAAACAGAATTGCAACCGAACAAGGATTAGACCACATTCGTGAATTATTATCTGAAGAAGCGCCTGAAGCGTTAGAAAAAAGAATCAAGGAGCGAAGAGAAGGACTCAAACCCATCGAAACCGATGGAGGTATAGTATTACGATTCGCCCCTAATCCGAATGGACCAATGACCCTTGGGCATAGTCGAGGAGTAGTCATCAATAGCGAATATGCGAAGATGTATGAGGGGGAAGTAATCCTAAGATTTGATGATACAGATACTAAGCGGAAACCTCCTGAAATCTGGGCATATGAGCAAATTCAAGATGAATATGAATGGCTTACTGGCGGAAAACCAAATAGAATCGTAATTGCATCCGACCGTATGCCCATATACCTGCAACATGCAAGGGAGGATATCGAAAATGGGCATGCTTATGTCTGTACATGTTCTGCTGAAGAATTCAAGGTTCTAAGAGATTCGAAAGAAGCATGTCCGTGTCGAAATATTGCAACATCAGAGAATATAGAAAGATGGGAGAAGATGAATGATCCAATAGGAGGTTGGGAGGATGGAGCAGCAGTAGTCCGAATCAAAACTGACCTCTTACTACCAAATCCAGCTCTTCGAGATTGGCCCGCTCTGAGAATCCAGACCACTCCTCATCCAAGGGTTAGTTCAGAATACCGTGTGTGGCCATTATTGGATTACCAATCTGCAATTGAAGATTATCTACAAGGGGTCACACACATTATTCGAGGAAAGGACCTAATGGATTCTACTAGAAAACAGACTCTACTTTACGCTTCAAGAGGTTGGGATTACCCTCAAACAATGTACTGGGGACGAGTGAAAGTTCATGAATTCGGGGGGTTCTCAACTAGTGGAATGAAATCAGATATCAATGCTGGAAAATACTCTGGATGGGATGACCCTCGCCTCCCTACAATATCTGCTTTACGTGCTCGTGGATTTGACCCTGAAGCATTACAATCATTTTGGATTGAACTTGGATTAACTCAGAAGGATATTTCTGTATCAATGAAGAGTATCGAATCGCATAACTCAAAAGTAATTGATAGAGTGACTCCACGAATTTCTTTCATCGGTGGAAAACAATCAAAATTAGAACTGAAAATGAACGAAGTTTGGCTAGATGATGCCCTAATAATTCCCAAGCATCCAGATGATCCAGAAATGGGGAGTCGAATTTGGCCGGCTCCTTCAGACGGTGATGTGATAATATTGCAGACTGAGGATATTGAGAATGAATGTCGTCTGAAGGAATTCTCCAATGTTAGTTTAAGTGAAAAATCCCTGATTACAAATGAATTCGAGCGTACTGATCGAAGACCAATTATTCATTGGTTACTTGAACATCACTCCAAACCCGCCATTCTTTTTTCCCCTGAAGGAGACAATATCATTCAGAATGATGGCATGATAGAAATCGGAGACTATTCGATAGGAGATGTTTTGCAATTAGAAAGAGTGGGGTTCGCACGAATCACAGAAATAAACGAAGAGGGTGTTATCGTTCTAGTCTACCTACATGAATGAAAAATACTGCGTGGGATTGAAGGGCTCAAGAGGAGTGGAAAGAACATGAAACGAGCCAGACTAGTTACAACGGTTCTTTTCATCTTGTTAATCCCAATGCTGCCTTTGCAAGATGTTTCAGGTGAACAAGGCATTGTGCATTCAAGATCTGTTGACCATACATTATTTTTCATAGAAGGCGAGGGGGGAGATTCTACTGGATCGATGACCCCTTCCAAAAGCGCCGTAAACAATTTGATTGAATATGAGGTAAATCCTGAAGCCGCAGCCACACGTGTGAAACTATACTCCTTTGAATCAGAGATTGGGGTTGGAGGCACCATCCCAGATGGAGTTTGGACACATGCAATTGACTATCGTGTAGAAGGAGCATCTGCAGCAGCAGGAAATTGGACTACAGAAATCGAAATCGGGGGAGAGATGTTCGAAACTTCAGTCACGACAACAGCTGGCAGAGGAGGAACATATGAGATGGATGTAGACATAGACCAAATCAATGTTAATCGCGGGGACAGGATACGTGTCTCTTTTTATCTTGAAAATGGAATCATTTGGTCATCTCCAGATGATGAGTCTGGAATGTGGATCTCTTGGGGAGGGCCTGAATCAACAGCAGGGATACAGGTGAATGCACCTCTACTCGACATAGAAATGATGGAACCCAATGTAGATGGAAACGAGGTTTTCTTCCCAATAAGATTCCATTCAGCATATGCAGATGAACTCGCAACTACTGAATCGCTTACAGCAAAAATCCAGGGCAATGTAATCCAAGGCAACCCATATGTTAGCAATATCGAAAATGGAGTAGAAATAGTCTATGTCTGGGACTCATCCGGATTCGAATCTGGAAACTACACTCTAAATCTAACTCTTCAACCCCAAGACGGAGTAAATATACAGTCAGAACTCAGTCATGAATTAATCCTAGACGGCACCTCAGGCGGCGGAGATGGGTGGTATCCATCTAGCGAACCAGTGAGAACTGGAGGAAGTAGCCTACATGTTCAAATTGATGTGAATCAAGTGGATAATCGATTAGAACGAACAAGTACACTAGAGATTGAAGGAGCAGTTGCAACTTGGCTTCGATGGGGGCTAGATAATATCGGAAATGAAAGTCTCGATTCAACATCCTGGTGGAGAGAACTAGATGTTTCGGGAGATATTGTAGGGTCAGAAGGACACAACAATAGAGAAGTAGACGACTCCGAATTAGAACGATTGGTCAATCATCTAACTGGTAGTGGAAGAGACCTTGCAGATTTCCTAGATCGTGGACTAGCACTTGAGTCAAACGCAATACTTGGAGGAGAACCATTTGACCTTGAAGGTGCCCTAAATATTGATGTCGATTTACAAAATCAGAATTCGTTTGGCCCAGAACCAATTATCATCAAAATTCGTTCTAGCACAGTTCTTGAATCAGGGTCCTTCGTGTTCATCGAATCATTCGTCCGTTCACAATCCAAGACATACTGGACAGAAGTCAGTTTAGATGCAAGCCTTTCTACGAATCCATTACAAGGGATTTCGAATGTATACTCTGAAGAAATAGATGCTGACCACCTTCGCGTAGGTATAGCAGAAAATGTGAGAGTATCGTTCACCTCTGATGAGAGAATGGATGATTTTAGAGTTACAATCACTCCTGCGACGTCATTCGTAGATGGCCCATTGACGGGCCTTTTCCTTGTCTTAATCATCCTATTATTGACTGGAACGGTTTCAGTAAAGGGTACAAGAACACGTTCAAGAGGGCCCTCGATTTTTTGGTTAATCCTATCTTCAATTATTCTTCTCATCCTTTACACCACTGGGATAAGAATGGCCATAGTATTGGGTGCAGGCATTGGAATATTCGTGATGGCACTTCTGATAATCTTCATCTCACCTAGAAACATAATTGATGGCTTAGATGGCATACCTGACAGGAAAATACCGGTCATTGATTGCCCGATATGTAAACAAACAAACCCGATATCTTCTGATGAAAGACCACTTCGACTCCCTTGTGGAGGATGTGGTAGAACCTTGTTAATTGAATGAAATTATTCAAATCGACCAATTCTAACCAATGCATCTACTGCCCTACTAGCAAAGAGGCGGATTTGATCAGTTCGATTCCACTCAATCTGCATATCGTGTAACTGAGAGGCAAGATCGCGAGACCAATCAGAAGCTAGAATACGGTGCCAGCCTAATTCCTCAATACGTGGAGTAGATGGTAGATCAAGCGGAATTAAGGGCAACAAATAGCTTGAAAGGGACCTCGCACGATCTTCCAATCCCATCTTCCCCCAGCCTAAAGACAGGCCCTCCAATAAATATGGATCTAATTCGGGCAACATTTCTACTGAAGGATCAGGTACTTCAGGCAATGGTACAACACGAATTACTCCTCTCTCTTCCAAGTAATCTCTGAGAATAGTGAACACTGGATCGTATGCTTGATCTAACGCATCATGCATCCAATTCCCAGCGATTGAGAAAGGAATCAATTTGCAACTTCTAGGACCGTCTGGTGATAATTCTTCCATTAATGAAGCAGACAAAGCTACTGGTGAAAGTCGCCCATGTCTGCCATCTCCACGATGTCCATCCAAGGCATGTACAGTGGCAGGATGAATCGACAACAAAGATTTCGACTCGTCCCAGATGGTTTCTTCAACATGATCGTCATCTACGTCGATTAGAATACCTGTGCCATCGATTGAAGAAGGAGAAAATCTACGACTATAGGGGCGACCTAAATCCACCAATGCAGCTTCAATTAGTGCCAATGAGATACAACCAGTCAACGAAAGGGGGGCCCGTAAGGTGACTGATTGCCCTGGATTCTCAAGAATATACGTTGCAGCAGAACGAATAGACTTCGAAGGAACAGAAAAAGGACTCAAATTGGCAAGTCCCGTCATGAATGTAGGTCCACATGCTGGTTCAAGACTCCTGCGATTGGAATCAGTTCACAGCAAGACGTAGTTGGTCACGTTTGTATGACCATTCTGAGTCCAATGCTCCAGTCTCCTTGAGATATCTGGAAAGACGGCGAATACGCGACTCAATCAATTCGAGTTGACGACGATTGTGCAAATCCTTGCGGTTTTCATTTAGATGGTCTAACATTCGAAGTGCTTTCCTCATTAGATTCATCAAATCCTCAGGAATCGATGGAGAGATTTCGTTTCTAGCTAAAACCTGACCAACGCGCTCTCCCAAAACCAATCGGACATTAGGAACTGCATGTTGATCACGAAGAATAAGGCCAATTTCAGCAGTAGTGTGTCCCTTTCTGGCTAGTTCCAAAATCAACTCTTCAATGGCAGACTTGTCTGTATTAGACCACTCTGGAGCAGTATCGATAAAGGGGCGAGTTGATCCACTGCTACCTCGGCCTGATGCATGCATACGACCCATCTAAACCACTCCTCGCAGCGCTGCGACCTCCTTCCCCTCTTTAACCGCTCCGACAACGGGAAAACCCGATTATCCAATTCTATGATGTGATCTTGCAACCCTACCAGGGGAGCCGTGCCATTCCCAAACAGGTGCAACTGCACGTGCTGAACCGATCAAAATACCATCTTGCATTACGAGTAAATCATCGCCTTCTCGAATATTATCTGGAAATGAATCTAAAATTGAAACAAACACATCGCCTTTCCAATTGAGACCCGATTTGAGATGAATTCTTGGAAGAACATTTCCTTCATCCAAAATGGGGAGGCAAGCTTTAGAGAAAGCGAATCTACCGGAATGAGGGTGCCACTGAGCGATTTGAATGCCATTCTTTTCAATTCTCCATCTAGGTGGTCTACCTTCGATTCTTACATCATCAAGCCAATGATCTGAACCATACAAAAACCGGGATGCTGAACGATATATCTCCAATCTATGACGGTGCCCCTTAGGACCACGAAGACCCAATCGTTCAACAGATTCAGTAATTACAGATTCTAATCGATTTAATGCCTCTTCAGAACCAGCTCTAGACTTCATTCGGGTATCAATAACCTCTACACCTTCTGATATTGAGGTAAGTTCAATTCCAGAATGATTGATTACAATTTGATACCCTATTCGATTGACTAAAGACGATACCATTTCATTGACCATATTGATTTCATCAACATCCCAATCACCAGTCACAGGGATATCATAGTGAGCAGCGGGCCAAAAATCCTCCAATGCTCGAGGGACTAACCCCAACGGAGACGTCACCATTACTTCATCAACGCAAGTAAATGGAATATGTCTAGAAAATCTCCGATGGCTCTGAGATTGACGATATGGTTTCCTTTCACTACATGGGAGTAATAGAAGAACTGATTGACAATGACTAGCGGGAGTATAGTCTTCAGACACTCTGTGCTTCCAATCGAAAACCAACGGATCTTGTCTAGATGAACTAGAATTGAATCTAAATCTCCTAGTTTGTGGGACATGACGTGCAAGAGGAGAGGGGCGAGAACGCATCAATGAATCATGACGTCTGAGATGCTCAACACTTCTGGGGCTATTGATTGCCTGAGATTCAACTAATTCTCTTAAATTCCCTGCTCTAATCGATGAACGAATAAAATTCAATGAATCCTCCCAATCCCTAATCCATAGATTAGATTCCTCTCCGTTTTCCAACAATCTAGGTCCATTCATAGTTAATCGATGGCCATTTATGGCACTATTTCTGGAGCGGGCACAATCGAACAAATCAACTCCGAACCAACTCAATAACGCAGCGTTATCGGGTCCAGCAATTCCCGGTGTCCAAATTAGCGCAGCAGGGAATCTTTCACGTATACTGACTAATGCTTCGATAAATCGTGTTCCTGAAGAGATGAGTTGGGGTGCATCAACCAATATCACTACGTCAGGAGTCAAATCATCCTCCATTAATCTGGAATCATGATGCAGTGTCTGCCACGATAGAATTAACAGAGAATTATCTCCTCCAAGTTGTCCTGAATCAGCTTCACTTAATGACGGGGGTAAATGTTGTCCTTCAGAAGCGCTCCAACTAATTATCGATGAAGAAGAAACGTCCATTTCTTCAATCAAAGTATGCAGAGAAATTTTCGCTGGTGAAACCAAACCATCACGAACAAACGAAAAGGGTGCAATTGATTCATCAAAATCAGGGTCTCCTGCGGTTCTAACGATACACGGAGTGAATGCTGATGGCCCTCGGCGGTCTCCTAAACCAATGATTCGGGCATATCGATTTCGGGCAACAACAGTACGGCCGAGGGCACCCATGTAATCGAGGAACAGTCAAACCCGCTTGAATGATTCTAAAAGCACGTCAGGATGACAGCACTCTATGGGACTGGACCTTGCATACACAAGGACAGTTGGGATATTCCTGATTATCGCTCTTTTATTGGCACCCATTCCTACAACATTTGCTGATGATTCAGTAGAGGTACTCACAGGAGAGACTCAAGGGGGAATGGCATGGATTGCCATTTCATGTGACAACCAAAATCAAGAATGTGAGGATGTTAACTTGACGATTGTTTGGCCTGATGGTAGCCAAGATGAAATGGATTCTACTATAACCCAAGAGATTTTCAAAAATATTACCTCTGGAACTATCACAATCTCAACCTACACATCATTCGTGAACAGCGGATGGATTATCGATTCTGTGCTTCCAAGTTCCAATGGCCATGAAATTTCAGATCATCCAGAACATTCAGGCCATCAAGACGTTGCTGATGCAATCTTCAACGGCCAAAACACAGGCACATTATCGGGAACTGATAGTGATGTAATCCACATCCCTGGTAACGAAGGAGAAATTCTACGTATCCATCCGCTAACATCTCGATATCCACTTACATTCGATGTAATTGATTCAAGTGGACAAGCCCCCGATCTAATTGGCACATTGAATCAATCGCCACTAATTATCGAAATGCCTACGAATGATGGTGTGTACATCAAGATTCATTCTAACGATGGCGAAGATGAAAATCCGTATACTTTCAATCTTGATATTTGGTCAGACTTAGAAGAGATAACAGAACAAATTAATCCTGGAATTACCATAATTGGTTCCATTGGCCCAATGGATGTTGGCGGAGATTATTTCGATCTATTAGTTGGCCCTGGAGAAGCTGTTGAAATTGAAGTGGATGCAAATGATTGGATTGAATTACAATATTTTGTGGAGGGGGAAATGGTTGTATGGAATCAATCCTCGGGAACAATTCACATAGAAAATGTGGGTGAAATAAATACCACACTCGGGATTCATATTCATTCTGGAAATGCAATTATTTACACAATTATTCATTCAATAGTTGCTCAATCAGATGGACAATCACTTGGAGATGCTCCAGACATTCTTCCTTCAAGTAATGAGACAAATGAAGCATGGCCCGAGATTTTTGATGATGGAGGGTGGTGGAATGGTAATCTCAATGATTCGAATGATATCGATTATTGGATTTTTGAAGTAACTGACTCAAACGGTTCAATTGCTCACATAATTCCAGCTGCGGATTCAGAAGACTGTTGTTTAATGGAAGTCATTCCATTATATTCTGAATGGAATTTATCCAATACAGGAGAAGTAATTCAACTTGAACAAGGAACACATGCTATTCGGATTTCAAGCAATCCAAACCGAACATCTGATGCATCTCCCACATCATACTCTCTGAGATTAGAATTACAAGAAATCGATGAACCAGTATATGTCGATCGTTCAGGAGAATTCATTGTATTCTATGTTGTTGTCGGCTTTCTGATGCTTTCTCCATTATTGCCGATTGCATATTGGCAATGGAAAGATCGAGGAATAATCCGAGTTGAAACACACGAAAAACTTCGATTGATTCGTTTGAGAGAAAGACTCAGTGGAATCGGACTAGACTCACAAGAGGACGAAGACATTGATGCTGCTCTATCTTCATTGGGAGATGCAGAATGGGATGCATTAATTCATGAATGGGGTAAACCAGATGTCCGCCATTCAACAGAAGACCTAGACATTGCTGCATGGAGACTTGATACAGATTTACCTACTCTACTAGTTGGACTTCGTCCGAAAGTTGCATGGGAGCATGCAGGAATTAGATTGGCTGCAACTATGGGAGATCGAATTACGATCGATGAGGTACATCCGAGTCATCTACATTTTGAAGATGAAATTGTTTTAGATAAAATGAAGGCTCAGACACTCTACTTCCTCAGAGTACAACATTCCCATGGTTCCACTAAATTAGATGTAGTGGTAACGGGAACAGTTGAAGGTATTCCAACTGCTGCAATGCCAACAAAGGCTTTGGAACATTCAGAAGAATAACTAGTCTACACCCATTCGGCGATTTCGAGCCTCTCTCCGAATTGAATCTTCAATCTCATGGTTTGAAATATCAATCGAATCGCTCAAATCATCCAATGAAGAAAGTACCTCTTGAGTAAGGTTCTGAGGCATATGGAGTTTGAGAAGAACGGTCACATCCCCTCTCCCACGGCCTCGCGTTTTCGTTATACCTCTACCCCGGATATCTATTGTATCTCCAGGTTTAGAACCTGCGGGAATTTCAATCACGAGGGGTTTTCCATCTAAATGTGGAATCTCAAATCGCCTACCCTTAACAAGATCATGGAATCCAACGGGAAAGGCCATCAACAAATCCGAATCTGATCTTTCAAACCAATCATGATCATCAATTGCAATTTCGATGTAAAGGTGCCCTGGAAGGCCAGAATTTCCAGTAGTTGGTTCCCCTTGTCCTTGCATTCGCAATCGTGTTCCGGCCATCATTCCTGGAGGAACTGAAAAACGAATGGTTCGCTCCCTTTTTACTCGACCATCCCCCCGACACGATGAACAAGGATCAGTGACTACTCTTCCAGTACCTGCACAATTTGGACAATCCGAAACGGATTCCTGAAGAAATGGACCTATCCTCTGAGTTTGAGTTATTCTCCCCCTTCCATCACAGGTATTACAGGAAGTTACTCCATCCATTGATTTCGCACCAGAACCCAAACAACCATCACATTCCACTAATGATTCGATTACTGATTCTTCTTCAGAACCGTTGAACATATCTTCAAAATTAATCCGATGACGAACTAGTAAATCATTACCTCTACGTTCTCTTCTTCTTGAATTACCTCCAAAAAATTGAGAGAATATAGAATCAAAGCCACTACCCTCGGAAAATAGGTCTTCAAAATTGATGTTTACACCTTGGAATCCTGAGCCGAATGGATTCCCATCAGGGCGATTATGTCCAAATGTATCGTACTTCCTACGTTGTTCTTTGTTGGATAGAATGGCATAAGCCTCCTGCACTTCTTTGAACCGAGCTTCCGATTCTTCGTCGTCAGGATTTTTGTCAGGATGATATTTCCGAGCCAATGATCTGAATGCTTTCTTGATGTCTGAATCAGAGGCATCCCTAGAGATTCCAAGAATCTCGTAGTAATCTCTCTTCTCCGTCATATGGGGCCCTCGACAGTTTAGGGGGTGAATGGCCACCTTTGAATCGTTCCCGAATCTATGATGAGAAAGCACCACACTTTGGACAATATGATTCATCTTCACTCATGGGAGAACCACATTCCATACAACGACGAATTGCAACTTGAACGGGTTCAATAGGTGAAGAGTCAGAAATAGGAATTGATTTCAAAGATTCAGGTGAAGGGTCGTAATCTTGTCCTGCTCGGACAAAGATTTGTTCGGCTGATGAATCATCCAAATTAACCGGGGATCTAGTCTTAACCGAAGACTCTGATTGTGAATCATTATTCGAATTTACACGGCTCTGAGCAGCAGATTCCCTGGCTTCTGAAAAACGGCGCAAAGCACCTTGGAATAATCCTTCACCCTCATTTTCTGATTGACTCAATGTGACTCCCTTAACTGATTCAACTGGACCAGATTTACCTGTGACTCGTTCTGTATTCCTTGCCACATGTTCCTGCTCAAGGAAAAGTTCGACATTTTCTACATCGGATTCCTCTGCTTCAATTTCAATTGGCCCTCCTTCTCGATTTAATCCAGAAACAGAACCAGCAAGACGTTCAGCAGTTTTCTTCTGTGAATCAATAGGACGGTCAATTGCCGCAGCACTTAGTCGATTATCTGCCGCATCTGCACGTAACCAAACACCTTTATCCTCCGCTTTGTAGACCTTCTCTAAACGTTGGATACTTTTCGAACGATGCCATTCCATATCCTTCACTATGCGGGAACGGCGATACAACAAATATCCAAACAAAATTGACGAACCATAGTAAACATAAGGAATCCAAAATCTTTCATTAAGAAGAAGATCAATTGCAGGTGGACCAAATTGATCGAGTACTAAGAAAATGAAGGCAGGGGCTAAAAGAAGAACAATGGAAGTGCCCTGATTCTTCTCCGCCATGAATCTAATTCCCGCCTCTATTGCTTGAATGATTCGCGCTCATGACTCTCTCATTTGAAGGAGGTTTTAGCCCTAGAAATCCTGTAAGTAACCCAACACTAAATGAAACATGCAAACAGAATAATGAAATTACAACCAAACATGTACCATCAAATGGAATATACCCTCTAAGACGAGGTGTTTTTATTTGACCATTTAATCCAGTAATAATCAATATCAAAAGATATGATGCAATCATTCCTAATCCTAATTCTAGAACAAATGGAGTGGATTTAGTCATATAAAATGCAAAACAAACCAAGGTTGTAATCAGTCCAATCCATGGAAGAAATTCCCTCATTTTAATCCGTGAAGGATATGCTCGTAACTGCCGCATTCTCCAGTGACCATATCGTCTACCCATCCCCCAAAGCCCCCTGAAAGTTGACCTCTTCGACATAACTACAAAGGATACATCAGAACGCATCACAGGCCAACCATCTTCTGCAATTCTATGATTCAAATCATGATCTTGTCCAGCGACCCAACGGTTATCCCAACCTCCTATCGACTTGATTGCTTCAACTCTATGAAGGCAAAAGGCTGGAGAAATAGCGGAACTACGTCCCTTAAATCGAGCGAATTGTCCGCTGCCACCTAAAGGAGAATGGAGAGCAGACTCAATCGCAGTCCCAATCAATCCTTTTTCATCACTATCTGCAAGAACCATTGTACCCATTGAACCGATCGGATTGCCAAGTGATTCTTCCGCATCCAAAAGATCCTCAACTCTAGATTGAAGATGATCTTCTGGAATCCAAGTATGCCCAATTATCTCAAACATATGAGTAGAATCTCCTACTCTGTCCAATGCTAGATTCCTAGCTTGGGAAACATGCATCTGCGGGTTATCCAAAACCTCCAACAACGGACCCTCGTCATTTATGCTCTCTATTGCATGCTTCTCAGCAATAGACCGAGTTTCATCACTAGACCCCCCATCGATAACAAGAATGCGGTGCATGTCGGAATCAAAGGTCTGTGCACGTAACGAATTGAGGCACTTATCGAGGTGTTCTTCTTCATCAAGAACTGGGACTACAGTCAGTATTCTAACCTCGCCCATGACCTCGACTCTACATTTCTATCGTCAACCTTACCATTAGAAATCTATTGCTAAACCGATTATTCAAGTTCATTTTGAGGGGCAACACCCATGACCCCCCTTCTGAACATCATCTCATGGATGGGCCGGATGTGAGGATTCGTTCTAGAGTCGGCGCCCACGAATCATTGTCTTCTGTAATCGAAGCCATCAAGGTTTTATTTCCCGATTTCAATCCCGATAATGAGGTCAATGAAACCGGATTTCCAAGAGAAAATGCATGGATTGATCTACACGGAGACGGGGGGTCGATGGCTCGATTCGTTCAAGCACTTCGAGACCAAAGAATCCTAGATACTGGGATGGATGCCATGACTATGGATTCTACCGATCAATCTACCCTGTTCAGATTATCTAGGCAGGCAGCAATAGTAGGAAAAGTGGGTTTCGTCTTAGAAGGGGAAGCTAGTTTTGGGGGACACTTTGAGGTATTATTAGAATCAACAGGACTAATCCATTGGATTGAGAAAGCAACATTTCACGAAGGCAGGAACCATGTCCCTAGATCAGTGGGGGATGGTTATGGAATGGAGATGGACGGAGCCTCAAGGGAATGGAACGATGAGGATTAATGATTCTCAGATTGAAGGAATTGTATCAGAGGTTTGTCTGCTTCCAACCAATCAACATCGTGCAATGATGCAGTCTTAATCCATTGATGTTCACTATGGCTGTTAATCGCAGGTGGCCCTTCAGAAAGAGATTCACATCTCCAGAAATGGAGAGTAACTGTGAGATTGGGGTATTGATGTTCTATTACCATCATCCTTTCAATTGGTTTAACATCCCAATCTAATTCCTCTTTACACTCGCGAATCAAAGCCATCTCCTCGGTTTCATCAGTTTCTATTTTCCCACCGGGAAATTCCCATTTACCATCATGGAATGAATCATTCCTTTTGCTAGCTAACCATCTGCCATCAATTTCGAACATTGCCCCCACGACATCGACATGACGAGGTTGGGCAACAATGGCAGAGATGCAGGTCACAAATTCGACTTGGGCCTCAAGGGACATATTTTCCTCTGGAGGAAGATGAATGAATAAACAAGGAATTACCTGCTGATCAATTGAGGAAGTCAAAGCTAGAAGAGTATTGTATAATGTCTCATTGCAAACATATCCACCTGCATCATTACTAAATTCAAATTGATGTTTGAGATTTTCACAACGAATAGAATCAATCGAAGCGGTTACTGGAATTTCACTCGGGCCGCCCTCGACAATCTCTCCATTTGCAATTCTACCTTGATTATCTGCTGAATTAAATCTATTCAAATTCAATGCTCTTGTTTCAATTAATGGAATTTTGGCATTCCTTGCTAAGCCAAGATGTATAATGGCATCAAAGTCATTAATTTCCGTAGACAATACCCTGCGAGATATCCTATTACTTCCCTGGGAATCTACCGGCAAAATCTCTGACTCCCACGTGATTATTGGATTTCTTTCAAGAACTCCCCTCGAACCTACAGAATGTTCGCCAAGAGCAAATTTTGAGGTTGTAGAATCTAGTAAATCAGCTACATTTCCGCTAACATTGGTTTTCATACCAGCGAACGGCTCGAACCCAGTAAGCAATATTTTGTACATCTACATCTCTCCCACATGTTGCCCAATTGAATAACTTCCGAGAAACTGATTTCTTTGCACAGTTAAGCAGAGAACTTGAGAAGCATCATTGCACACCGCATAACATGGAGGGAGCCGATATGGGCGAAAGTGAAGAACTAGACATAGTAGAACATATTCAAAATCGAACTAAATCTCCAATCAATGTTTCAAGGATTATTTGGTACGAATTCACAGGAGGAGTGGGCCCATGGGGGGCATTAAGGCCTCTGATTGCAATTGTTCTAGCCCTGGTACCATTCTTGTTCTTAGGTCAACATTTCAATCGCGAACATGCAAAAGGAAGAGATTGGTTTCTACTGCAGATACCATTACTCCTGTCAATCGTTCTTTGGCCTATTTTGTGGTTGTATTCAATCATTGATGCTTGGTGGGTTGCAAATAACCGAGTTGCAAAGGAATCATCAATTCATAATTTTTCAGAAGTCAGCGGGTAAAATAATTGGAGAAAAAAGTTGGCCAGTACCTGAGGCTTTGGCCAATTGACTGCGAGCTAAATGTTCCCAACGCCTCAATGCTAATACTGCATCAACAAAAGGTAATTCTGAACCATTGATAATCGTCCGAATCATTGTGTCTAAAATATCCATCCGATCGACATCTACAATTTCAAGAAGCCTTTGAAGAGGCATCCCCGGGCGGGCACTATCCACTGAATCGGAATTGATTGGCCATGGATTGAGTATTTCATTGGACAGTTCCTCGCCCTCTTTCTGGGCTCTCTCCTCCAACACGTCCACCAATTTCTTGAGATATTTAGATAGAACCAAACTAACCTCGATTACTGGCATCGACATCTGATTAACAAAATGGACCATGTTTTCTTGGAGAAATAACATCTTCTCTGTACTCGGTGAGGAGACTGAGGGCATTCCATCCGACATCGGAAGACCTCATGCAAGTTCGCCAAGACTACGAGCTGTCTTCTCAAGTTCTTCAGCTGTAAGGTATCGATTCCCATCAGAATCAAAGAACTCTGCTGCAGCGAGGAATGAAGAACGATCAGTCAGGCCATATTTCTGCATCACATGCGAAACAACACGTTCAGAATGAGATGCACCTGCAACTCCACCAGTCACCTGACTACTTGGCATAGATTGTTGATATGTTTTCTGAGCCTGTTGTGCCCTCCATGTACTAATCTGTTCCATTGACCAACCTTGAGCCATTAACTGCTCATCACTCCATTCTAACGGTTGAGGAGTGAATGAAGGTGCTGGAGGTTTCTGAACTTCTGGAGTAGGAGGTTGAAGCCCCGAAGGAACAGGAGGAGGAGTGGTGGGCTTTGGAGGGGGCACTGCAACCGGAGGCGGAGGTTGTGGAGTCAAACCAGGAGGGGGAGGGGGAGATGAACGAGACTTCCCTGACCCCATAGATTCCACCACTAAATCAGTCTGCTCTTGGTCAGGAAGAATCTCATCATTTTCATTTGAACTCTCTTGGCGATATAGTACTAACATTATCGTTCCAAAAATCAAACTGAATAACGCAGCTAGATACAAGAGGAACGTTAACTGGGACTCCTCTATTTGTTGGCCTAACGCTTCTCCATCTCGTGCTTGATATGGTTGTATGATGAGAGATTCTAATGTTAAAATATCAACATCAATATGGCCATCTCTAGCAACTAAGCGATAGCGCTGAACTTCTGTTGACTGAACTTCAGGAGTAATCAAATCAATTGCGGCATCATAAGTAGAATTAGGAAGAATACTCAAAACTGTTTCAGCTTCATCCACATCCGCCCAAATACCAGATGCGACTTCCGTCTGAATAACAAATTGAACGTCCCCTTCATACTCCAATGAATTCGTTCCTTCAATCATTAATGATACCAAATCACCACCTGTGGGGGAAGGATTAGACCATTTGATTCCTGACCCAGCAAGATCTATGTCTGGACCTAATCTAACAAGACGCCAAGTATCAAAGGGTTGAGTTTCAGAATTCATGTTGTTATCATATGGATTTCCAGCACTATCTGAACCAGTTATCCATACATCAACCAAATAACCTGGCAACAATGCAGTAGCGCCACCATCTGTGATGTCCATCGAACCACTCCACATCGCTTGATTTTGAATCTCTGTTAACTCTGTTAACGGCACACTACCTCTTGAAATCTCACTAGAACCAGCCCGAATTCGATAATGGAGAACGCTTGTAAGATCTTTATCGAAGCCACTAGAGTCAGATGTTAACAAATTAATCTGAACCTCAGATGCCCTATCTATTCTAACATCACCAGTTGGCGATATTTCACGAATCTGGGGAGGAGTCCCATCTACTGAAAGTTGAAGGCGTGGAGTAATTTCAGTTTCATCTTGGGCAAGGCCGGGTAGAGATGCAAGTGTCATCGATGCATCAAGATAACCGGACTGGAGATTGGGCACTAATATATCGAGAGTAAAATGGCCATCTTCCCTAGGAATTGCTACCCATACATTGTCTAAATCAGATACGACAATATCACATGAACCACCAGGTGCAGGAACTAAATCCTCACTGAAAAGCAATTTACCCTCAAGACGAACAACCTGTCCAGCCGCTATCAGACTTGGACCAGAGGAATCATCACCATCAAACACATTCCTTCCAGTAGCTAAATCTACAGCAGTAAGATGACCCTCTCCGAGATCAAAACGAAGATCATTATCCAAACTCCATTCGTCAAATCCTAAACCTCCACGGTCATCATGACAAGGAACAACCTCTCCAATATTGCATGGCCAATCAGTAATCTCAATCACTGGAATAAATGTGACCTCGCCATCGGTATCGAATTCTTCTGGGAACCACCATGTTAGTTGGAATCGAATATCTACGAAAAGTTCCGTAGAATCCATTTCCGACGCCATTGGATTAGGCCCATATGTACTGTAAAGATTGGAAACAGCAAGGCCATCCCCTCCTGATTCGAATTCTACTGAGGGGGTACCGTCTGGCAAAATAGTGACATTTCCATAAATGGACTGTTCTGGATCGCTAAGATCACCTGCTAATGCCAATTGGATGGAGCGAATATCTGTCCATCCATTGCCATCTTCAATCCTCAAACGTGCAAGATACTGTATTCCTGGATGTAATGGAGTTTCATCATCGTGTCCAATGATTGTACTATTCTCGGAAATGAGTTTTGGTTCAAATTCTTCTCGAGTGACATACGTGACTAGATCCTCAGTCCAATCTGAAATCCCGTTAATATCCTTGTTACATGGTGAGGGGGGTTCTGGACAAACAGGCGCGCCACCTAATGCGATGGTGTTTCCACTAGTATCCTCTCCTGTAACATATATCGAAACACGCTCCTTATGTACATTCCAAGAATCGTCAAGAATACCATTGAAGACATTTATTCCACCGGATTGAATCTCGGGAGATCTGAATAGCATAGAAGAATACTCAGAAGGATCAGGGACCTTGTTGTAGTTCAAATCAGACTGATTTTCTATCCAATAATGGACTGAAATCTCCTCAGGTGGATCCACAGAATCCTGTATTGTGATTGAAATTGGTTGATTTCCAGCATGCATCTCGTCACCATCTACTGGAGTGGAAGCTATCACCAATGGACTGACTCCATCAAGTACTAATTTGATGGTATTCTGTCCAGGATTGACAAAGTTTGAGCCATTCCACATATCGAAAACTCCTACTTCAAAGAGCATCCCGCCAGGAGAAGATTGGAAAGGAGTCTGGAACGACATTGAATACAATCCGTATGAAGGGTTAGACTGATTGACGAAGATAATTGGTTCTTCCATTGGCAATCCATCCAACGTCAAGTTTCGACCCATTACCTGTAAGCCAAAGTTACCAGGACGAGGATATCTGGATGTGTCCTCAAACAATATTGTACCTGTAAAGGTAGCATTTAGACCCCCCCTCATCCAATCAGAGGGGAGTAGTATGCGACCTGATTCATCGGACACCTCGAGATTACCAAGAACAATGTCATTTTCAACTCTAAGATCTAATGACTCAGTTTCAAAATCGTCCACTGCAAGACCTAAATCGTCCTCTAAATCTACTCTTACTTCTACATTCGATTCATCATCCCATGCCCAATTAGGCATAATTGGCAATCTTATTGAGGTGACTCCTCCAATCACTTGAGAACTACAATTTGCAGAATCAAATGAAACTAAACCTGCAGGATCATTTGAGATTGAACAAGTATTGCCATTAAGCCAAGTTAATCGAGGAGAAGAACCCTGCCCAGAGAGAATATCCACATCAAGTCGAAGAAGTGAAGTTGCCACATCCCCTACTGCTGCTCTAACAATCAAATTCCTATGCTCTCCATCGGGAACTATTGTCCCTCCTTCCATTGTTGCCTCAATTACTCGAGAACCATAGCGATAAGTAATATCCAGATTACTCAAAAGAACTCGTCCTGCAGAACCTGCATGGATTGCAAAAATGATATCTGTAGCGCCTTCTCCATTCTGAATTGTATGTGCATTCAATGAATCAATCATATCTTGATTATCTGCAACCTGTGGATCAGTCAACACACCCGTATGGATAAACTCCATCGTCCCATCGTTTCCGATATCCAATCGAACACTAGCAGGCCATCCTTCTTCGTAATTGATGACTAGATTTTCAATTACTGGCGTGAGACTTGAATTATTGGTCTGCATTAACACTCGATATTTGAGTCGATTTCCAGCACCCGAAAATGAAGTATTGTCAAACTGAACTTCCACATTGTTCTGAACCACTTCCCAATTGGTTCCATTATCTGCAGAAACATGCACTTCGATTGAAGTATCTTGAGGGATATCTGCTATCCAAGTGGCTCTAATTCGACCAATTTCAGTACCTGTCTGGACAAGATCACTTGTCCAATCACCTATCGAAGCATATCCCGTAGAGTATTCAATTGAAGACCACCATGCTACAGACGTTGAACCAATTAATTCCAACTTCCATCGAAGTTGAGTCCCAGTATGGGTGAAACGGATTGTTTCGTTGTTAGTCACAGGTTCCCAATGTGTGCCATTGTCTGCTGAAATCCAATAATCTACTCTGTCCCCTGCGGCAGTAGCGCTCCAATCAACCTCCATATTTGCAGATAAAATTTCGTCATCTGTTGAAAGCGAATCACTAACCCAAGTAGATGTTCCAGGAATTGGAGAAATCTCGTAAGCCCACCCAGAACCATATTCCCGATAATATGCTGTAGACCAAGAGTAGTAATCTTGTGTAACCAATCTTTGCCCATCATAAACCAAACCATACCCATTAGCTGGGACGCTTCTAGACCCCTGTTGTTGAGTCAATGTTGAGCCAATATTTCCAGTTATAGCATAGGCATCCAAACGATCTTGTTGCCATGTTGAATATGTTCTGAAATAGACATATGAACCATTAACGACCATTCCCCTAGGAGTTCCGCTGCTCATGAAATAACTGTAATACAGAGTTGCATTTCTATCAAATCCACCATCTTCAGG
>JASLJW010000163.1 GCA_030747885.1 Candidatus Thalassarchaeaceae archaeon | reverse complement strand
CTTTGCCTCAGATGCGAATAGTAAGGTTCCATCATTAGACTGCCACCTCAACAATGGCTTAATTCCCATAGGATCTCGGCAAAGAATCAATTCCTGATTTTGTGAATCCCATAATGCAAAACCCCACATCCCATTCAAACGACTTACCCACTCAACATGTCGATTTGCCCGATTCGGCCCGGTCGAACAACTAAACCAGCCTCTTTTTTGACCAACGGGTGGTTCAGGGGTGACTAAGGGTGAACCGATTGATTCACGATGAGCAGCAAGAATGGATTCACCATCACCATTCGTTCTCCAAGGGTAACGTGTACTTTTTCTAATCTCCAAATGATTGTATATCTCACCATTCTGAACTAAAACACATCCATGATCACTGAATAATGGTTGATTGGAACCCATTACATCTAGAATTGCCAAACGCGTATGCCCTAGTGAGATGTTCCCATTACGGCCTATAGAATCAGACCAAACACCATTGCCATCTGGCCCTCTATGGTTCAGGCAAGAGGTCATTTCTGAACAAAGATGGGGGTCATCATTACCGAATATTCCAGTAATACCACACATCGCTGAGACCTATGGAGAGATTTGAAACTGCATCACCAATAACGTACGAAAATCCAAGCTGAAACAACCATGGCCAAGATATACACAAAGATATAGGTTGATTGAGAAACTTCATCTCCACTTATTCCAGAACTCTCATCCGACCCTGAAACTGACTCTTCATTAGTTGCCATGTTTGAGGCCACAATTATCAGGATTGTAAATCTAACCCGAGTTAAACCATAAAAATCTCACAGAAATGGAGCAAGCAGTAGTAAGAACGCTAGTGGAATCAATAACATTGTAGCATTGTCATCAATCCATGTTAACCTAGGCCATTCTGATGCCACTATTATTGCAGAAATGAAAGGTGCAATGAAAAGAGGAGTCTCGATAATTAAGGAGCAAGCCACCCAAATCGTAAAAGTGCCTACGTATCCCAGTTTTATTACCGTCCTTGCAGAACATTTGGCTCTTCTTAATTCGCCCATTAATGGATCTATAAAACTGAGACTAAGAATTAGCGGCATCCCAAATGCACTATTCTGTAATCCTTCTTCAGGAGCAAGTAATAGCACCAAACAAACAGAAAGACCCCCCCAGAAAAATGCAGATAATTGTTTACTCTCATAATCACGCTGACCAAAAACAACCAAACCAAATTTTAGCCGAATCCCTTCAATAATCAAGAAAAGGAATGCTACGAAACTAACTAATTGTTGAGGATTGAATGAAAAAATGAGATCTACCCAATAATCTAGCCCCTCCCAATAGTAATACAAAAACGGAATTATTGCCATTCCAACATGAAACAGTCGGCGGAATAGATGGCCGCTGAATCCACCTACGGAAGCGGGCACATGATCATCAGGATTAGCTTGAATTAACTCCACAGTTGATTCATTTTCCATCTTATTCACCATGAATTAAGGGCATTCACTTTTCTTCCTATTGCTTCAAAATGATTTGAAGCGCCTGTTCTAAGGAAATCCTTCCTTCCGCCAAATCAATTACTGTAGAGTCAAATTTTGAATCAGATAGCACCTGATCTAGTAGAGCAGATGTTAGTCGATGTCGCCATCTTATTTCTTCAACAGAAGAACGGACTTGCACATTTTCCAACGCGTGAACCAATTCATCTATTCCGACTATATTCAATGCACTTACTACCAAAACTGGAACCGATTCAGCATTACCCAATGCAAGTCCAGAACGTATGTTCGCAGCAGCCTGCTCCGCCCCATCTAAATCTCCTTTGTTTACTACGATTACATCAGCTAATTCTAGTAATCCAGCTTTCTCAGCCTGCACAATATCTCCCCTATCTGGGCCATCAACAAGTAGAACTGAATCAGTCATTGAGACAATTCCAATTTCTGTCTGACCAACTCCAACCGTCTCAATCAAGATTCTATCCATCCCTGCAAGTGAAAGTGCTGAAATCATGGCTCTGAGCCGTAAAGGAAGAGACCCGAATGAGGACCTAGTAGCCACACTACGAATGAAAATCCTATCATCTACTCCACTTTGTTCCATTCTCATTCGATCACCCAATAGAGAACCACCTGTAAGTGGAGAACTTGGATCGATACATAGTACTCCCACACGTTCGCCTTTGCCTGCCCAAAATGAAGCTAGACAATCAGTCAAACAAGATTTACCGACACCTGGGGGCCCTGTGATTCCAATCGATTTAACATTCTCAACATTTGAAACTGATTCAATGGCTTCAGTTTCCCCATCTTGTATTAAAGTCAAGAGACGAGCAAGTGACCTTCTTGAACCAGCAGCAGTTTGAGATGCAAGTTCCGAATTGGACATTGAATCAACCCCAATGCCAACCATCAGAGGAACTCACTCCAACAGGCTGATTCGAAGACCTTCGTTTTTGAACCTCGTTGAGAAATAGAGTGAACTCATCTGTCGGAGTTCCCGGGCCAAAAATTGCCCTCACTCCTGCATTGTACAAGGCTGGCCTATCGGATTGAGGGATTATTCCCCCACCAAAAACAACCACATCATCTAATCCTGCTTCTTTCAATAGTTCACAAACTCTTGGAAAGAGGAAACCATGTGCTCCAGATAATGAAGAAAGTCCGATGACAGACGCATCTTCATCTTCGATGATTCTAACGATCTCTTCAGGAGTCCTTCTCAATCCAGTGTAAATGACTTCGTGTCCTGCATCCCTAAGTGCTCGGGCTACAACTTTTGCACCCCGATCATGCCCGTCGAGGCCGGGCTTGGCGACGACTATGCGGAGGGGGTCCATGGATTGCGAGTTCGCTCGTTCGTCTTGAAACAACCGTCTAACATCCAAACCATACAAGGGCATGAATTATGGGCAACATCGTAGAATGGGGACATCATGGAGTCGACGAAGGAGCGCCTCCAAGACCTCAGGCGCCGCAAAGGGCAGTCTGAGATTGGAGGGGGTCAAAACAGAATAGATGCCCAACATAACAAAGGAAAAATGACTGCTAGAGAAAGAATTGAATCATTCCTAGACGAAGGTACTTTCCAAGAAATTGATGCACTGGTCGAACATCGTTGCACTGATTTCGGGATGGATCGAAATGTAATCCCTGGTGATGGAGTAGTCTGTGGTTATGGGATGGTGGATGGGCGGACAGTGTATTGTTACGCACAAGACTTCACTGTTTACGGAGGTAGTCTTGGCGAAATGCATGGACTAAAAATCTGCAAATTATTGGATATGGCTCTGAAGACAGGAGCGCCAGTTGTTGGAATGAATGACAGTGGAGGGGCAAGAATCCAGGAAGGTGTTGCTTCTTTGGGGTCCTATGCTGAAATATTCTTCAGAAATGTTCGAGCAAGTGGAATTATTCCACAGATTTCCGTCATCATGGGACCATGTGCCGGTGGAGCAGTATACAGTCCTGCAATCACCGACTTTGTCGTAATGGTCGATAAAACGGCACATATGTTCATCACTGGACCAGAGGTAATCAAAACAGTAACCAATGAAGAAGTATCCTTTGAAGAGCTTGGAGGAGCAAATACACATGCCAGTCGTTCTGGAGTGACTCATTTCACGGCAGATTCCGATGAAGATGCTTTAGAATTAGTACGGAATTTACTCAGTCATATACCTAGTAATAATCTTGAACGGACGCCGCAAAAAACCTCAGGTCAACCAAGTGTAGATTCTGAAACACTCAGGAATCTCGTCCCTGAAGACCCATCAAAACCATATGATGTCCTTACAGCAATTGAAGGGATTGTTGACTATGGGGCATTCTTAGAAGTTCAAGCAGACTTTGCTCAGAATATCGTATGTGGATTTGCTCGGCTGAATGGACATTCAATTGGAGTTGTTGCTAATCAGCCAAATTTCTTAGCCGGGTGTCTTGATATCGATGCATCAGTAAAAGCAGCTAGATTTGTTAGATTCTGTGATGCATTCAACATTCCACTTCTTACTCTAGTCGATGTTCCAGGATTTCTTCCAGGTGCTGGCCAAGAATGGGGCGGGATTATCAGACATGGGGCAAAATTACTCTATGCGTATGCTGAAGCCACAGTTCCAAAGATGACCGTTATCCTTCGGAAAGCATACGGAGGCGCATACGATGTTATGTCCTCTAAGCATATTCGTGGGGACTACAATATTGCATGGCCAACTGCTCAGTTAGCAGTAATGGGGGCAGAAGGAGCAGTTCAGATAATTCACAAGAAAAGGATCCAATCATCATCAAACCCAGAACAAGAACGTGCTAGATTAGTAGATGATTACACCGAGTCATTTGCAACCCCCTACAAGGCAGCATCACTCGGGTACTTGGATGACGTAGTAGATCCTTCAGAAACAAGAGAGCGCCTATCAAGAGCACTAGGACATCTAATGGATAAAGAAGAATCTCGACCTGCACGAAAGCATGGTAATATTCCCCTCTGAGGTAAAATAATGGAAGACAATACATCGTTTTCTTCTGAGATTGGAAGAATCCTGAGGGACTCGAGGGATATTGAAATTAATCAAATCGATAACAAAATTCACCTTGCTATTGCAATGGCAGTGAAGATTCACACATCAAAAATAATCGATGATAGGTCTAATGTTGGGCGATTACCTGGACCGGCATTTGCTCAAGATCATAGAAGGATGAGATTCGGAAGAAAGAATCTCATGAGAGCAAGAAATTCCAGAAGTACGTGGAGGTGAATGTGTGACTGAGACTTACGATATCGAAATAGATGGGGAAACCTATTCTATCCTTATTGATGAAATGGAAGGGGGGCAATTACGTGCCACTGTATCTGGAGCAGAATACATCGTAAAATTACCAGAAGGAACTGGCGCAGCCCCTGCCCCTCGTAGAAGAAGTGGAGGCGGAGGTTCAAGAGTGAAATCTGGAACAGTATCTACTAGCATACCTGGAAAGATTGTGACACTAGAAATTTCAGAAGGTGAAGAAGTTGTAGAAGGCCAAGTGATTCTAATCCTCGAAGCAATGAAAATGCAGAATGAAGTGACTGCGCCTGTTTCTGGAACCATTACTTCAGTCAATTGCTCTGAAGGAGATAATGTGGAAGCTAACATGGCATTGGTAGTAATAGAACCAAAATCAGAAGAAGGAGATGAAATCGAATGAATCATCACAATGATTCAAGTGATGTGAGTTACAGGTGATGATGAATGCCCAACTGTGACCACCCCGGATGTACCGTTGAAGGTGAAGTAATTTCTCGCCTCTCCCCGGAAGGTTTTCTGGTAGCTACTGGAAAGAAAGCGTATTCATTCAGGGAAGCATATCGTCGCTTCTATTATTGCATGCACCATCATGATGAATTGATGGCAAATGTGTGGACAAGAGTTCGCAAGCCTGATGATAAAGGGGACGATCACCCTGCGCCAACAATGGTTTGATTCGATTTTCAATTACACATAAACCACAAATGGTGAACATATGGCAATTCTAGATATATTCGGAACTCCTGAAGAACTCAAATCATTCGCTATGATTTTCTTTGGATCGTTGATACCTGCGGGCATTTTTGGCATTCTCCAACATCGAAGGAAACCCTTGCCGTTACCTGGTGAACAAAGTTACGACATTACATTACTTGTCCTTGGACTCTGGTGTAT
Organism: Candidatus Thalassarchaeaceae archaeon; assembly: GCA_030747885.1. Classification (GTDB taxonomy): domain Archaea; phylum Thermoplasmatota; class Poseidoniia; order Poseidoniales; family Thalassarchaeaceae; genus MGIIb-N2. The sequence goes on along the minus strand of JASLJW010000163.1, from coordinate 7,721 downwards.
GACTGGGCTCCTAATTGACGTATGGGCACATACTAATGGAGAAGTTGATGATTCATTCTTCACTAAATGGCATGCTGTGTGGTATTCTGGCGCTGCTGCTTACTCGGGATTCATTCTTTTTGCTCTCTGGAGATTAGCTGACGTCCCACCAAAATTGACACCCTCTGGGATTTGGAACTTCTCTACTAACGTACCAAAAGGCCATGGAGCTGCAATTGCAGGTATTGCAATATTCGCAATATCTGGTTTTGCAGACATGGTGTGGCATACTTTGTTTGGCATAGAGGGAGGACTAGACATCCTTCTTTCACCCGCTCACCTCGGATTACTTATCGGTTTGATTCTAACTGTAATGGCCCCTGTATTCTCTAGCTGGCAAGACCCAAAATCAGGTACAAATGGGCTCTCAAGTCAGTTAATATTGATCTTTGGATTTGCTGCAGCATGGGTTCCAATCCTACTAATTACAGGCGAATGGGACATTTTCCAAATGAACGCTCGTGATTATTGCTACCTCGGAAACGAATGTGGACCTGGATACGAAGACAGTTTAGCAATTGGAGTAATTGGTTCAATTGTGCCAACAACAATTGCTACTGGAATAATTTTGACATTCTCTAGAAGATGGACCCCTGCTCGTGGAGCGATGTTGGTGCTATTCACATTCTGGGGCATTAGCAACTATGTCATGGAAGGGCTAAATTTTGAGTACATATATTTCGGCATAGGAATTGGACTTCTGATGGAAGTCTTAAGTGATCTTTTCTTACGTACATCACGCCCAATCACATTTGCTATAGCGCTACCAATCATAATGTTGGGAACTCGAATGTTTGCCGCTCTAGCTACGGTTCCGGCTAATGCACCATGGTCTGTCGTGGCACATGGGGAGACTTTCATTCAGCCCTACGGTTGGACTATTCATGCCACTAGTGGATCAATCATCATTTCATGTGTCATGTGTGCACTTCTAGCCGCAGCAATGTACCCACCAACAATACCAACAGAAGTTGAAGTGAAAGACGAATGATTAGCCCCAGGATCCCTGAGCGAGCATTGCTTCTGCTACCTTGAGGAATCCCGCAACATTCGCTCCGAAAACGTAATCGTGAGGACGGCCGTATTTCTCAGCGGTCTCATAAGCAGACTTGTGAATTCCAACCATTATCCCGTCTAGTTTCTCGTCGACCTCTTCACGTGTCCAAGACATTCGTAGAGAGTTCTGAGACATCTCAAGACCTGAAGTTGCTACACCTCCTGCATTGGATGCCTTTCCTGGAGCAAAGAGAACACCTGCATTTTGGAAGGCTTCTACCGCTTCAGGAGTGCAAGGCATGTTAGCACCTTCTCCTACAGCCATGACTCCATTAGCTACTAGGGCTGCTGCTTCTTCACCGTTGAGTTCGTTCTGTGTTGCACAAGGGAGTGCTACATCGACATCAACGGACCAAAGACCATTGATCGCAGGCTCAGGTTTGGATTCGTGATATTCTACTCCATCAAAGTGATCTGCGTATTCCTTGATTCTTCCACGTCGTTCATTCTTGAGTTCCATTACCCATGCCAACTTCTCGCGAGTAATTCCAGAAGGATCGTGGATGAAACCACTAGAATCCGATAGAGTTACAGGGATGCCGCCAAGATCTAGTACCTTCTCAGTTGCGAATTGTGCTACGTTTCCACTTCCGGATATTGCTACACGCTTACCCTCCATAGTCTCACCCTTGGTGCCTAGCATCTCACGAACGAAATAGACGCACCCATAACCTGTCGCTTCAGGTCGGATAAGAGAGCCACCGTACGGCAGACCCTTTCCAGTTAGAACGCCAGACCATTCGTTTGCCATCTTCTTGTACATCCCAAACATGTAACCAATCTCACGCCCGCCAACACCGATGTCTCCCGCAGGAACGTCAGTATCTGGACCAATATGGCGCCAAAGTTCACCGATGAAAGCTTGACAGAAACGCATTACTTCATTATCTGATTTACCTTTAGGATTGAAGTCTGAACCTCCTTTTCCTCCACCCATCGGAAGTCCTGTGAGGCTATTCTTGAAAATCTGTTCAAACCCAAGGAACTTCAGAATAGATGCATTCACAGAAGGATGGAAACGGAAACCGCCCTTGTATGGCCCGATTGCACCGTTGAATTGTATACGGAAACCTCGATTCACCTGCATGTTTCCTTTATCATCTACCCAAGGAACTCTAAATTGGATTAGACGTTCTGGTTCTACTACGCGATTGTAGATATTTGCTTCAAGGAATTCAGGCCTTTCTTCAACAATAGGAGTCAGACTCTCAAGGACCTCAAGCACAGCCTGATGGAACTCAGGTTGGTCCGGGTCTCTACGTTTCACATTCTCGTATACTTCTTTTAGATGGCTGTGCATTTTTGATCTCTCCGAGTATGGCCCGTAAGGGATAATCAATTCGAGATAAGAACAGCACTTGAATGGTTCGTATAACAGTGAATTTTCAAGCATAGATAATCCGTTCAGCGATTGCTGAAACTACTTCCTCATATCCCTGAAGAGTAATTACGGACATAGCATTTTGACTAACCTGTCTTTTCCTTAATGCATCTGCAACAGGAGTATGTTCTCGGAACCAGCGAGTCCTTCCATCCTTCCCAATTATTCGGACATCAACAGCAGACATCCTAGGTTCTGAAAGAAGAAGTTTGATTGAAGGGACATCTATGCAAACATATCCTGGATCTAGACCTGCACGACGAGCAATCTCATCTTCGATTTGTATACGATCATCAGCATTTGTTGCGAGGAAAACCAAACGATCGATTTGATCGGAAGTCAGTTCCTCCATTCTCCGAGTCAGACAATTCTTCAACAAACGCCGATACTTCAATCTCTTGAGCATGTCTTTTGCAAATGGTCCAGCGGAATCCAAAGCATGCCATACTTCAGCATCGACCATTCGTTGCATTTCCACAGCTTCTGGAAGTGAATCGCCAGATCTCTCAACTGCACGAGATAACATAACTTCTGTAATTCGAGTAACTCGATGGAAATATACTGCACTGTACATCAAAGCTCGAGCAGTCATCATTCCCTCTAAAGCGGACAAACCTCCTTCTGTTACCGCTATATCTCCCGAATGCCGTTCCATACAATGAATCAATCTATGGTGATCGATAATCCCGTGTCTAACACCTGTAAAATGTGCATCGCGCAGCAAGTAATCCATCTGGTCACAATCTACAGGCCCGTGAACCAAATGAGCCAAAGTATGATCCTGTGATTCGAATGCCTCGGCACCTTCACCCCAATGGAACAAATTTCTCTCCTTTCCCCCCGCATCCGGGCCATGAATTAGAGATGCCACTTCCTTGGGATCAATCCCATAAGATTCCAAAATCTCTGGAACTGTACGACGTTCAGGGAAAAGTGCTCTTTCTTCATCGGAAAGAATGTCATAATCCCCAGTGATTATCCCCTCAGTAATGTGCATATGATCTGCTCCTCCGCGTTCATGCAGAATATGCTCAAGAGTATGTGAATATGGCCCATGCCCCACATCATGCAACATTGCGGCTACTTCTACAATGATAGATTCCTCATTAGAAAGAGAAAGGCTTCCTGCCATTTTTCCGGCTAAATGAGATACTCCCAATGAATGCTCAAACCTCGTGTGGTGTGCTCCAGGGAAAACAAGGTGAGCGAGGCCAAGTTGTTTGATATGACTTAATTTGTTAAATTCAGGTGTAGAAAGTAATTCCTCTCTTACTCCATCTATCGAAAACGACCCATGGATGGTGTCATTGATGACTCTCATTGTTACCTACCCGGGAGGAGTTGGAAATGAACCCTGCGTTCTTACTGTTGGCCCCAACCCTGTTGACCATTTCCTTGTTGAACATACGCATTGGGGTCGACCTGCTGCTGAATTTGTTGTCCCTGAGCTTGTTGTTGCGCCCACCATTCTGCCTGTTGTGCTGTTCTCATCTCTTCTTCAAGGCGGAATCGCCGATCTCCAATGCGATCAAATAACAATGCAGTCTGGCCGGCATCAATTCTACCTTTTTCAGATAATGATTCTACTTCCTTCTCAACACCAAGGAGTCCTTCAAAGCCCTCTGATTCATCAATAGAATTCCTAAGACGTTCAAAATTACCTCTACGACTATTAGATGATCTCCAGACTAGAACGGACATTGTTGCTCCAATCATAATTATCACCAAAATTCCTATTGAAACTCCTGTCTGAACTGCAGGATCAAGGGTAGAACTCTGTTGCAATTGATCTGGAATTTTATCTCCATCCTCATCCAAAGGAAAATCGTTAATGTCGTAAGGGTTGGTCCCCAAATTGATTTCATCAAATGTTGTGAAACCATCATTATCATCATCTGGATCTACCATGTCAGCCCATCCATCGCCATCGAAATCAGGGCAACCCTTGGTGAAAAGTGATGAATTTCCAGCAATTAAAGGACAATCATCGCTTAGAAGGAAACCTTGCTGATCTGCCCATCCATCTTGGTCAGTATCTGACCACAAAGTTGCATCATTTGACCATCCTCCTGGAACTGTTGCATTACCATCGATAAAATCTGCAAACCCGTCACCATCGGAATCAATACATCCAATGATGCCATTGGATTCTGAGTCACCAGATTCTTCAGGACAACTGTCTGGGTCTGTTCCATTCGGGTTATCTCCCCAACCATCGCCGTCGGAATCCAACCATTGACTTGGATCGGATGGGAAAGCATCCCCTAAATCTGACCATCCGTCTCCATCACTATCTGGACATGCAATCCTATCTTCTGAAGAGGTACCCGATTCTTCCGGGCAATCGTCTATTTGTCCAAATTCAGCAACATCTGGCACCCCGTCACCATCTGTATCTGGGCATCCATTGATAGAAATCCCAAAATCAACAGGGCAATCGTCTCCATCATTTGAAATGCCATCTCCATCGTTGTCTGGGCAACCTATCATATCGACTGATGACGTACCCTGTCTTGTCGGGCAATCATCTGAATCTGGATATCCAGGTGAATCACCAAAACCATCGCCATCTGAATCGGAATTTTGTTCAGGGTTTTGAGGCATGTCATCTGCAATATCTGACCAGCCATCACCATCTGAATCAATACACCCTATTCTATCACGGAACGAACTCCCAGGAGTATCTGGGCAATCATCAAATGGGCCAATTGCAGCAGCTAGTCCTAGATCCTCATAACCATCATTATCTCGGTCTAAGGGACTCGGATCAGCCAAATATGCACCCGAAATCCAAATTCCAGGCCAATGCGACATTCTAGAAGAATTCCAAGATGCTATTCTCCAATTATCTCCCAACCCATCACCATCAGTATCATTCCACTGAGATGGTTTGTTGAAGAAGTCATCAGCTAAATCAGACCAGCCATCGCTATCTAAATCAGTGCACCCAAATGAGTCTATAGTGGAAGTCCCCCATACAAACGGGCAATCATCTGCCGCTTCCCCATCAGGATTATCGCCAAATCCATCTGAATCAGCATCCGCCCACTGGGTCGAATTTCCAATAAATGCATCATTTTCATCTGACTGTCCATCGCCATCTTCGTCTGGACAACCAAATACGTCTCGAGTACTAGTTCCATATGCTAGTGGGCAATGATCAGGAGTTGTTGCCCCATCACGATAAACTCCTGGACCACCTGATCTAGATGCGTTCATTGAGGGGTCATTCCAATTGTCTCCATATCCATCACTATCCAAGTCAGACCATTGAGTAGAATCCGTTGGAAATCTATCCGTTCGATCACCGACCTTATCGCCATCCGAATCGATACCATGCACAACAACTGCAAAATCGTTTGAACCACTATGACTTACCGTAACACCATTAATTGAAAATCCAGTGGGATAATTGAAACCGAAATAGGTCTCATCACCCAATATTGCTGCTCCATACCCAGTATCGCCAGATGTGGAACCATATCCTTTGACCCAATTCCAAGAACCTGTTTGAGAAATTGTGCCAGTATATACATCGTTTGAACCAGTACTAGAAAGGCCATATGGTCCGAAAATAGCTGTGCCGCCAAAATAACCTGTAACTGCTACTTCTCCCGAGTCCCATTCAGATGAAATATCATGACAGTAATCGGTACTAGTTCCACCTCCCTTATCGTACCAATTCCAATTCCCAGAAGGAGAGATTTGAGCAACAAACATGTCCCAACTTCCTCCATTTGATGTCAATTGGTTTCCAGAAAACGCAGAGTAGTAATAGAAACGACCGCAAACAGTCGCATTTCCTCCCGAATCTACACTTATTCCTTCAGGATATGTCTCATAGGAACTATATCCAAAATCCTTTGACCAAGAATAAGATCCTGATGAAGAGTATTGTGCTATGAAACCCCAATAATCGTATCCTCTGTTGCCATTGTTAAGACTCGCTCCTCCTGTAAAATCAATCTGATAGGAAAATTCTCCAGTCACATATACACGCTCTAGGGCATCCACTGCCACTGAACGGCCTCGCTCATAGTAAGAGCCGCCAAATTTCTCTACCCATCTCCAATTGCCTTGAGAATCTAGACTAGCCAGGAAACCATCGGAGTAGCAACTACCACAAGAGATTGAACCAGCAGAACCGAATGAAAGGGTCCCTGAAGACCAATACCCTGTGATGTATACATTCCCAGATTCTGCTATAGCAACCCCATGAGAATAATCGCTGCCACTCGCCCCTACAGTAGTAGACCAACGCCAATTTCCTACAGTATCTAAAACCGCTACATACACATCATAAGAGCCACTGGAAGAATGAGAGGAGGTGCCAAATTGTATAGAGCCGTAAAAAATTCCAGTAATGCTAACATTTCCTCCCTTGTCTACGTCAATGTCGTAACAATAATCGCTACTAGTTGAACCGGCTGTCTTTACCCATAACCAATCTCCAGTAGGAGATAATTTTGCTACGAATATATCGGCTGAACCGCTGACAGAAGAAGGTGTAGAGATAGAACCTAAAGTCATTGTTTGATGATAATATCCACATACATACACATTACCAAAATCATCCACATCCATTCCTTGTATATTGTCTGAATTGGTTCCACCTCCATTGGTAAACCAGAGTAATTGAGATGAACTGGCTCTGGATGACGATTCTGATTCTGAAACATTATTTTCTAGGGAGATAAATGAGGCAGAATCAACATACGCAAACATAATTGAAGTGAGGAATAGAAAAACTAGGACAAGGCTCAATCTGCGCTTCATGTACTCTGAGAAGTGTCCACGGATTTAGGACGTTCGGAAAAAAAAGAGGGAGACTCAAGAGAAAGGGTGTCTCACAAGATACCTTTCCATACGTTCAGTTAATCGTTCAGAACCATCAGATCTAGATGCAAGTAATCTAATTTGTTCCACCATCAACGAGTGTTCGTCTGCTTGAAGACGAAGGACACGCCGAAGAACATCTAACATTGCCATCTCATCGTCGGTAATAATTTCATCATCCAATGCAGTAATGAGGACATTCTGGTACATCGAAAGGTCACCCATCTTACGACTAGTATGATTCTCAATATCTGATTCGGAAAATGGTGACATCATGTCTCCACGAGCTATGGCAAAGCAGTCCTGTAGACTTCCTGAATCTAAACCCATTACAGATTCAATCACCTTCAGTATTGCGGATTCATCATCACTAACAATATCATCAGCTAAAGCAACCTGGACCGTTCGC
>JASLJW010000162.1 GCA_030747885.1 Candidatus Thalassarchaeaceae archaeon | reverse complement strand
ATCTACATATCCAAACTCCTGAAGCATTCGAATCCCGTCCGATGAAATCCACGGTAAACTCACGCCTTGATTGAATGGTTGAATTCCCCATGTGTCTAGGAGTGAGGTATCAAGATAGTTGATATCAATTCCAAGAGTTACAACACTATTGGCTTCATCACGAGCATCAACAGTCATTTGGATGTTCATCGAAGTATCTGTGGAACTAAATTCAACGGCTCGAGTAGATGTATTCCTTCTTGAAATCCGAATCTCTGCTTCATCGTATAATGTGCCCCCACCACTAGTTGCACCAGTGTTGTCGATGACCCAAACACCTGATGTATAGGAGTACAGATTTTCAGTTCGAGATACAGGAATTCCGAGATCATCAAGAATTTCGAAATTGGCATACGATGGAGGAGATATATCATAGGAAACCAAGTGGCCTTCCTCGGCTAACAATGTGAAATCAGTATCTGCAGTTCCACCCATGGTCAACAAACCTCTGAATAATCGCTCCATATCACCACTCGTAGCTGTGGGGAGGCCAAATGTAGACGGATCCACATTTACAGTAATCAATACACGAAGGCAAATAGGTGGGCTATACGCATTCTCCGGCGTGGATGCATCTTCATCTGCTGAATCAGTTGCTGGATCATCACTACAAACAATTGGAGCGCCTGCAACGCCGATGCTAGAGACATAATTCACCGATACTCCAGTGGATGATCCAAAGGCAGATGACAAGGTAGATTCCACAATATTCCCCATTTCAGTTTTCAGAGTATCCTTGATGTTTGAACCATCAGGAGTAGGTAATGCGAAATAATTTCGAATATAATCTGCAGGGATTCCATCAGATTCAGTGCTATTTCCTCCTAAATCAAGACTATCTAAATTGAGAAGTGAGCGATTGAATTCATGAATGGCAAATTCCATGTCTAGAGACATCTGAGAAAGTGAATCCATCTCAATTGCGTACTCAGAAACTACCCAATTAGAGCCAGGAGTATCATCATCTGTCCAAGACCAATCATCACAGATAGTGGAATGCCCCGGGGAATAAGCTAAACCTGTGCCTGGAATCTCATCGCAAATCGTATTGGATACCTCCGGTGTCCCTGGTGCAGGGTCCGCAAGAACCATTGGAGACAATGATGCAAGCATCAAAATTGGAAACAAGATGCCTGTTCTGAACAAAGATAAGCCCCTATCCATCGAACCGGGGCTGTGCCCCTATCCTATAATGCAGTTGCCACTGGGGTGGATTGGTGAGAAGAGTGTCTCAGGTTCCAAAAGAGAAACTTATTTCCATGGTTCAAACCTTATTCCAAGGATATGATGAGAGCCTAATTGAGGAACTAATCGAAGATTTACCAAATGGATGGGAACGTTTTGATGATGTTGCTCTACTCCCGTTGAATGCTTTTTCTCATTCAAAATGGGACTCAATTAATCGTACTTCACTTTGGGCTGAAATTGCCAATGCACTCAATGTGAATCGATTATTTCGTAAAGGTGAGATTACAGGTGAACGAAGAGAAAGTTCTGCTGAATTGTTGCATGGTACAAATGTAGATGTTGTAAGAATTGAACATGGTGTGAAATTTGTATACCGAATTACTGAATGCATGTTTTCTCAAGGCAATCTTAACGAACGGAAAAGAATGGGTGATCTGAATCTTTCCAATGAAGAAATTCTCGATCTCTACGCAGGTATTGGATATTACACTCTTCCAATGCTAGTCAGAGGGAATGCCAAGCATGTGACTGCAACCGAATGGAATCCGAATGCACTGAGAGATCTTCAAAATGGATTGAAACAAAATGGAGTGAATGAAAGATGCACAGTTCTAGAGGGAGATAATCGTTCACATGGGGCTTTGCTTGAGTCGAAATTCGATCGAATTGTCCTTGGCCTTCTTCCTCAAGCGTGGGATGGTCTTGAAACAGCCATGCGAGCATTGCGAAATAGTGGTGGAGTTCTGCATGTACATGGCGTAGCTTCAACAAAAAATCCAGAAAAATGGGAAAACGAAGTGATTCAACGACTATCTGAATATGGTCGCAGTATAACACAAAGTGAGTCGTTAAGAATCAAGTCATATGCTCCATTTTGGGACCATCGTGTACTAGATATAGAAGTTGGACCACTATCGTCAGACTCTTGATGTTGGCACATATGGGAGATTGATGTCCGATGCAGCGGGGCCTGTTGAGGCCACGATTCTAACCTCTGTTTCGTCATCTGAAGATAATTCACTTCAAAGAGAAAAATTGCAATTGAATATAGCTGCAGCATGTACTGCTGGATTCACAGTACTAATTTTACTACTATCCATGGTTTGGGATGGTGGTCATTCCATGACTGAAGAGAACACCTTCAATGGAGATTGGTGGGAAGTTCCTCTGGAAGATCGATGGGAAATGGACCTGAATTTAACAGGAGAACGAAGTCAACTTCCAGAAGCTGGGATTTACAATTGGTCTGGTCCAACTGAACATTTTGTGGAAGTTGATTTGCCTGCATCTGAACAAGATGCTGGATTTCCTGGCCCTGCCCTGATGCACGTAGCACTTTGGCTTCCAGATGTACCTGAAGGAACTACTGTTCCGGTAATTGCAACAATCCATCCATACTATGATTTTGGTGGGGAAGGAATTGTTGGAGAAGATTCGAATCCAAATACAGTCCCAGATAGAGGAGTAGGAGAATGGGTTTTGGAACAATTTGTTCCACATGGATATGCGCTTGCCCAAGTCTCTACATTCGGAACTGGTCAGTCTACCCACTGCCAAGATGTCAAAGGACTTGGAGAACAAACTGGAATTCAAGCAGCAGTCGAATGGTTAGGCACCCAAGAATGGAGTAACGGAAATGTTGGATTGATGGGTAAATCATACGCAGGCACTACGAATTGGGAAGCTGCACAGAACCCCTCTGAACATCTGAAAACAATAGTTCCAATCTCTGGTAGTATTGGAGTACAACAAATGTTCTACAGAAATGGAAGTAGTGAGTCTAGGGCAATGCTTTACGATGCATTGTATGAAGGAGCTACAACAGATGCAACAGAAGACGATATGAGAATGTGTTCTGATGACGTAATAGGGCCTGTCAGTCCATTTACAACTTGGGCAGGAGCAGGATTAGGGGGAGATGAATGGAATGACTATTGGGATGAACGATATCACCTGCAGGATGTGATTGACAACTATCAGGGTAGTGTATACATTGTCTGGGGTTTACAAGATTGGAACGTTGATCCGTACCATGCATTCCCCACATACCAAATGCTCAATGAGGCTGGAATCAATACACGAGTTATTGCTGGACAATGGGCCCATAACTATCCTGATCAGCCAGAAATACATGGGGGTCTTGGCTCAGGTTATGGAGAGGAAGCATACCCTAACATGAGTCGAATGGATTGGGCCATTGAGATGTATAATTGGTTTGAGTATTATCTCAAAGGCAATGGTGAGGAACCCGCAGCTCATGCCCAAGTTCAGACAAATGATGGAAAATGGCACGTTGAAGATACATGGCCACCAGAAGACATGGAATGGGAAATATTCGATGTTGGATCATGGGAAAGCAGTGGTGGAATGAGTGTCTCTGCAACCTCTTCAGTTACGTTCAGTTCACCTCCTATTGAAGAATATCTTCACATTCAAGGAATGCCAACATTCCATGCAAAAACAAGTACCGGACTATGCAATGGGGGACAACTCTTCGTTACAATGAGAGATGCAACTGCCGATATTCGGCTTGGACATGCAACAATGGATGTTCGGTATCGTGATGGAGGGTACGAATCACAAGCCGCAACACCTCTATCTGAATACACCATGCTAATGGAATTCAATCCAATGGATGTCAGAATTCCTGCTGGTCATTCGATTGAACTAGTCATTACTGAAACTGGAGAAGATTACTTGCCAAGTCCATGTTCTACATTTGGAATGACATTGTCAAGTGGAGAACTACCTTTAGGATTGCCAATTACAGAACGGGGAGAGAACGCGGAAGAATGGTTCAACGTTCCACCTTGGTGGAATGCCACTGTTGTAGAATAATTGTCTAGAATTTATTCTTCGTAGGCGTACCAATCTTCTTCGCCAGGGGGGCGATACCACCATTGGCCTTCTTCATCTTCCCACCATTCGACTCCATCTTCATCTACTTCGATTCCTTCATCTGATTCTTCTTCTTCTTCTTCAGATTCATCGATGATTCC
>JASLJW010000161.1 GCA_030747885.1 Candidatus Thalassarchaeaceae archaeon | reverse complement strand
GTACTCCATGATTCGATAATTCTCAAATCAGAAATCATACTTGCTTCAAGAGTAATCTGTTGCCTTGATTCAGAATTTGAATCCGCTTGACTATTCGAAACAATGGCCACTACTGCTGTCTCTCCAGGCATTGCAGTTGATGGAACTGCCATCGTAAAATCAACAACTTGTGTCTGCCCAGGTTCTAAGGTAATCGAGGATTCTTGTGTTGATGCAACCGCAAATGCCCATCCTTCAGGTACTGAAATTTCATCTATTGTAATTACAAACGTGTCACTTCCATCTCCCGAATTTTCAATCAATACAGAATGTCCACATACATTGCCCGGCGAACATTTCGGAGCAGCAGATATCGATGTCCATGTTGACTCATACCGTGGTGCAACTCCAGCAGTGAATGAAAGGGAATCTGAAGCTGTATTTTCAAGTACACTCTGGACAGAAATTGTACCTTGTATTGAACCTGTAGAAGCTTCTTCGTGAGGTTTTGTCTGAAGTCTAAAATTACGAGATTCACCTGCTTCAATAGTAATTTCACTTCCTGCTAACAAACCACTGCCACTGGGGTGAGTAAATCGATACTCCCATTCAGATGGAACGCCTAATGCATCCAAAGTGAAACGATCTGTAATGTTCCCGTTATTACGGACAGTGAAACCCATGTCGGACCATTCGCCCCTTTGTGATGTCGATGAGGGATTGCCCTGCAAATCAAGCTCAAATTCACTCGCTGATGCTCTCTGATCGTAAAACATGACAATATCCTCAACCCAATATCCTACGTCTGTACCAGTGCTATCAGAGGTGAAGACAAATTCGATTCTTGTATTTGGACCCATTACTGAAGGGGGTATTTCCAACCATGGTACACTACGCCCTGCAATCGTACTTAGTTGGATTAACCACGATGTTGGTTGACCACTTACCTCACCAGTAAGTCCGCCATTTGGAATTAGATTTGCAACATTCGATCCAGATCCAACACGAATCTGCATTGTATCGCCCTGCTGAACGTTACCTGTATAGAAGAAACCTAAACCATATCCATTGTTTGGATTCGGGTGCGCATCTGATAAATCCAATACTGGACTACTCAATGTCTCGGTCCACATATTCCCATAATTCGATGTTGCACTAGTGCCACCTATGCGGCATGATGATGCTCCATTCAGCCTATTATCCGCATCAATTCTCCAATTAGAAGTCATACTCCACGAAGATGTTGTTTCACATCTCTCGTAAAGGAACCCAATGGTAATTGTCGAATAACCAATATCATTGGATGGATTTGTATCTGAAACATGACTTGTTGTGAGCCTAACTGTATGATTCCCGCTGTATGTTGGAACCCATGATGCCGAAACTGTCTGTGTACTGCCAGAATTGATTTGACTGATGAATACTGTCGTGTTGAATAATTCAAAACCCTCGTACTCATCATGCAACACTACAAATTCAACTGCCACATTGGAAGCAGATAAGGTTCCAAGATTCTCAACACCTGCAGTCAATGTATGTTGAACTCCCAACATTCCATCAATAATCCATAACTCTGGGGCTCTGTTCAATGTCGTTGTCCTAGAAAGGGTGTCATACAACGACGCATCATTGGATGAGGCATATGATGTTGTGAATGTTGAGGGCGTCAAATCGACAGATGCCTTAGGAGATGCTGCTGAAACTATTGGTTGTAATGATACCAATAAAAGAAGAAAAACCAACCCAAGAGCCGGAGTCCCGAACCTCCTGTTCATAGATATCCATCTATTAACGACTTAATGAACGAAACGGCAGTCATTTTTGTTCATCAAATGGCTTCAATGCGATTGCATCCTTCTTTGATTTTGCAGATGCTGCTATGTATAATGCAGTTGGGAGTATGAGAACTATGCCGAAACAACCTATCAGTGCAGTCATTCCCCATATCATCTCAGTAAAGGGATCAATTCTGTATGGTGCAACATCCAATATCTCATGTTCGACAACAGATACCGATACACCCATTCCACTCGTATTGATTGCAACTCCATCTTCATCGGTCATTCGAACTACCCATGTACGTTCCAATATTGAATCATTTACTGTTTCATTAGCAATTTCGTTTGCATCAGTCGAATTATCTGCAACAAATGCCCATGACCCTGATAGGGGTAGATCTTGCGACAATAGCCCCCTAAAGTACTCGATTTGAGAATCCACATCAATTGAATGAGTCGATGATTTAGTACAATGTTCTACCAATCCCTCATAATCAGATGTATCAGGAGAAAAACATTGGAATGGAGTATTGTCCTCATGTAGTCCACCCAAATTCGGATGATGCCACCATACTCCACCCAATGACGAAACCTCTAGAATCGTTCCTACCGGTGAATTATCTATGGTGATATTCAACCAGGTGATTGCCGTATTTGTTTCAAATGAATACGAACCATTCGATGGATCTTCTTCAATCAGAATCGAATTTTCTGAATTCGTGGTTTCTGCAAGATAAAATGCTGAATCTAATGTTGCAGAATATACTGCATAACTGAGGATTAAGACGAGAGTAAGGCCTAATCCAATGATTGTCCGAAGCATGTTCGGATTCTGACTTAGGGCCCTGCGCACATTCAACCCATGACCGGTGCCCTTTCAAATTCGCGCTTAAACCATCAGATAATTTGACGTTCGTCAGCGTTATGGACAGCGGTTAGAACTCACAGGGTTCATATACACGGGGAAAGTCGCCGAGACGCTCAGGTGATTCGATGACGTCCTACCGTGATGTTCCTCCAACAGATCTCGTGGCAGCCATTAGGCTTGAAATGGATCAATTTGAGCTAGTTGTTGCTCCAGAATGGGCTGTAGATGTCAAGACAGGAACTCATCGAGAAATGCCACCCGTACAGGAAGATTGGTGGCAAACTAGAGCAGCATCTATGTTGCGCAAAGTAGCAATTCATGGTCCAATCGGTACCAACCACCTAGCACAAATGTATGGTGGAGTACGCAATAGAGGCGTCAAGCCAAACCGAGCCGTGACTGGTTCCCGCAACATCACACGGAAGATTTTGCAACAACTTGACGAATCAGGACTAACCGTAATCAAAAAGAATCCATCAGGAACCAAAACACTAGGTCGCGTGATTACACCTACTGCACATTCACTATTGGACCGTGTGGCTGTTAAAATGAGTTCATCATCTGAGGAATCAGCTCCTGAAATGTAAATGAGGTGAAAAAAATGTCATCAAGGAAAACTTTCGGGAAGAAGCAGCGTCTAAACAAGGTCGCTAAAACCAATCGTAGGGTCCCAGTATGGGTAATCCTACGAACAAATAGGAAGGTTACTTCTCATCCTAAGCGTCATAATTGGCGCCGATCCAAACTACAGAGGTGATTTCATGGCAGATATTCGAAAAATGACTATCCCTCTGCGTGGTGCTTGGAAGGTTTCACGTAACCATCGTGCTAATAGAGCAATAGAAGAAGTCAAGCGACACGTCGTTAGACACATGAAAGTCACAAATGAAGAAACCATTTGGATTGATGAAACTGTGAATCATAAGATTTGGGAACGGGGAATGCAAAAGCCTCCTCGACGAATTAATGTTGTAGTTACTCGAGAGGAAGGATTCCCAATCGAAATCAAGTTAGACGATGAAAGCGATGAAGAGGGTGTTTGATATGGGAAACATCAGACCCTCATTTATCAAATCTCGAGCTCTACTATTAGTCGAGAAGTATCCTGATAAGTTCAATTCTGATTTTGAGAACAACAAGCTTCTCGTCATGGAGTATACTGATGTAGGATCTAACAAGCGTATGCGTAACTGGATCGCTGGATACATCACCAGGTATGTTCAGAGGCGTCGCGATTAGAGGCGAACCCTGTGGGCAATCGACTAGAAATACCTCTTCCTGAGTATCCTCTTGAGGTTGTATTTGTCCTCGTTAAACCTGCATTTTCAGGTAATATTGGAGCAGTGTGTAGAGGAATGCTAAACTTCGGTTTCGATAAGTTACGTGTTATTGGACATGACGGGGAATGGGATGAAGAAACCCGGAAACGGGCAAAACATGCTCAATCAGTTTTGGATAATGCAGAGATTCACGAAGATTGGGAATCATGTATGAATGATATCTCTCTAGTGATTGGAACATCCGGAAAAAGGGAGTTAGGTGCAAAAATTCAATTTCGGCATTTTCTGACTCCTGATCAACTGATTGAATCATTTGAAGGACTCACAGGCCGGGTTGCGATAGTATTTGGACCTGAAGGAATTGGATTACTACAAGATGAATTACGATTGTGTGACTTGCTTTTGACTATTCCATCATGGGAAGGTTATCCTATCCTCAATCTATCACATGCAGTTACTGTTGTTTCATACTCAATACACTCAACAATGTCAATAATATCTCAAGAAGAAAAATCAATGATGAATCCGGATCAACGAAGGACAATGAAAAACACCGCATCAAGAATCGCTCAGTCACTTCCCTTACATGAAAGTAAAAAAAGAGGAGCAGAAGAACAACTTATCAGGACATTGATGCGAAGTGGACCCGATGAATTTGAAGCTCATCGTTTGATTGGAATTCTAAGTGATGCTGCAGATGCACTAGAATTCGTTCAACGTGAAAATGACCAAATGTAGATGATAATATGCCCAAGGAACAGACATTGGACAAATTAGGAAATCGTTTCATTTCTCCTCGAAGGGGCCCTATCATTGGCATGACTGCAGCTATTTCTAATTCGAAAATCGTAGCTCGATGTCGACGTGTATTCACGTCAATATTTCCGTTTCTGAAATTGCGAAGTGATGTTACTAATGTTGTTTACATGAATTGGATTGTCGAATCTGAAAGAGTTCGTCATTTCGTCCCCAATGGACTTGAATTGTGGGAAGAAAATGGGAAAACGATATTCACTATTCTCACATATCGTCATGGAAACTTTGGACCTTCATTCCTTGGACCTATTCGGCGATTGTTTTTTTCCCCAATACAGAGTAATTGGCGCCTTTACCTCAAATCAGCACCACCGCAAGTACCTCAAGGTTCTACGGTACTTTTTCTCAAAAATAGTATGAGTAGTCATTTGTATGCATTAGGAACCAGAGTTCTTTCTGATGTACTAGCAACACATCTTCCTCAAAAATTTGTACATACTCATCAGGAGGGGATATTTACAACAATTATTTCTCCTGGAAAGGGAAGTGCTCCAAAATTGAATTGTGTGTCTCACGGTAAAAAAGAAAAAAAATTGAATTCACAATTTTCCGAAATATTTGATTCATGGAATAATGCAATCGAGTTTTTGTCGTTTCAAGACGCTGCAGTATCGTATACAGACCGTGATTCGATTTTTGCATTTTCTGAAATTGAATTACCAATCGACATTTCAACAATACAGCCACTTGAACTACAATCAGACGGTTTTGAATGTCCGATGATTGATGAATTCTCACCACTATCAGAACCGTTATGTTTTGTTATACCGAATGTTTGTTTTCTTGCAACTTCTGAAAAATTAATCAAACTATGATTGTAGAATCCATGAAGCCCAAGATTTCGGCGTTTCACGAACATGCATAGCCACAAGTCGTAATTGATTTCCATATGCTGTCTGAATATGGGGATTGACTTGTTCAAACGCCCACTTAGCAAGATTCTCAGCTGTGGGTATGAAATCCACAACCACAGTACGATGATGAGGTCCCATCATCGCCAATGCATCTCTAGCATCTTGATCTCCTGAATATACAATAAATGCATGATCTACCACGTCATGTACATGTTCTTTGAGTATGTCAGAAACATCACTGAAATCCATTAACATGCCTTCATCAGACACACCTTCAACTTCAACAATATCTCCTTCAATTTCTGCTTCCCATCGATACCTATGTCCGTGAATGTGTTTACATTTACTCTTGTGATTAGGAACCCTATGTCCTGTATCTGTCTCAATCCATCGTCTAATTCTAGTAGTCATTTTTCCAACTCCTCATCGAATGATAATGATACTGAATTTATGCAGTATCGTTCGCCACCATGTTCCATCGGACCATCATTGAATACATGTCCAAGGTGAGAATCACATGAACCACATCGTACTTCTATACGATTCATACCATGGCTTTGATCAACTATTCTCGTTATTCCAGCATCTTCATGTTCTGTATGAAACGAAGGCCATCCACACCCTGAATGATACTTCATTGATGAGTTAAACAAAATATGTCCACAGCATATACAATGATAATTTCCATCTCTCTTCTCCATATAATATTCTCCAGAAAATGGTTTCTCTGTAGCTCCCTCTCGTGTTACTCGATATGCAAGTGGACTAAGTTTTTCTTTCCATTCATGATCACGTTCATTAGTCAAATCAATCACCATGTTCCTTCATTACATTGAGGGCATTTTCGAGAACTACCTCCCATGAATCAATATATTCTATTGGATCAATTCTACCTATATCGTGAAAGGCCAGAATTCTTTCAACATCAGATCCAGATTTACCACTGGAACGGCCTTTATCATCTGGATTATAGGAAGTAATTGTATTTCTCATTACATCATCAAAATCAAGCCCCAATGTATTGCAACACTTCAATGCATCACCCAAGATTGTGGTTTTGTCTCCATCAATATACGGTAATTCAAATCGTACTCTTCCCGAATCCCAATTACCTATGCTAAATGCGGCAGAAAGAGCATCATAGAATTCGGGTCTACAATCTGGATATATTGCATGATCGCCACTATGAACTCCCAAAGCAACTACAACGTCAATATCCTCTCTAGTCGAGATACTCAAAGCCATTCCATACAATATTGATGAAAAGATTGCATTACGATTCGGGACCACTGTTTGTTTCATCTGTTCCTCTTCATAGTGCCCTTCAGGAACATCGAAACCATCTGTTGTTAGTGCAGAATGAAATGAAGACATTGCACTTGTCAAATCTATAATTTTGTGATCTATTTTGAATCCATGATCAATAAATCGATTTACATTCATTGATGCGAGTTCAACTTCAATCGAATGTTTCTGCCCATAATTGT
Source organism: Candidatus Thalassarchaeaceae archaeon (assembly GCA_030747885.1). Taxonomy (GTDB): domain Archaea; phylum Thermoplasmatota; class Poseidoniia; order Poseidoniales; family Thalassarchaeaceae; genus MGIIb-N2. Next base: position 2,771 of record JASLJW010000161.1, on the reverse strand, counting down.
ATGAAAGACAGGTAACAAAATATCCTTGTTCTAGTAGTCTAACCAACAACGATGTAGAATCCATTCCCCCTGATAAGGCCATGACTGCTCTCTTACCCATCATGAAACCCCCATCCACTTATGTGTCTGAAGTGATAGCCTCCATCCAGGGTTTTTCTTCACCAACTCTTCGACAACTTGGAAACTTCTCCCATTCTCTTCAATACTCTCAGATTCCATAAAACATGGTTGAATGAAATGGTGATCAAAGCCATTTTTCAGATTATCATACATAGACAAATCTTGACCACAATATACGACCTTGAGTTCATCTCCAATTCTCTGTTTTATTGTTGAATTAGGATACAATTGGTCCTTGGGTGAAACACATATCCAATCGATAACGGAATCTACCATTATTGTTCCATTTGTTTCAATTGAAAGGTGGATTCCATGATTCTTCAATATCGTTCCAATAGATGATAAATCTTGCATTGTTGGCTCACCGCCTGTGAAAATTACTCGTTTACAGTCATAGGAAAGTACCTTCTCTACAATTTCACTAATTTCCATATCAGTAAACTTCAGAAAATCAGTATCACACCATTCACATCTGAGATTACAATTTCCAAATCGAATGAATACATGAGGTATTCCAGTATGAAATCCTTCACCCTGTACTGAATGGAAAATTTCTACGATAGGATATGTCTGTGTGTTCATCTTAGCACCCCGGAATCTCCTTGCCTAATTGGTGATGGCTGCATATCCAGGCATAATGGCTGAAAACTGCAGTATTGAAGGCCACATCTCCATAATTTGCAGCAGCACTACCATGAGATGTTAGTCCAATCACTGTCCAATTGCCATCAATCAAAGCAAACGTTGGACCACCTGAATCACCTGCAACACTAGTGCCCTCCAAAGCCAAGGGTTTCGGATCACTATCTCCTTGTCCTGCATAGGAATAATCTCCCTGTTCAAAATTATATGTTTCACCAGACGCAAGTGAATTATGATTTTTCCATGGGCCATCGAAATCGTATACAATCCAACCACCTTTCCATTCTAATTGATTTTCATATTCAACTGTTGATTGAATATCTTCAACAATCCTATCAAGTGTATTTTCCCACGCTCTACGCTTTGAGAAATATCCATCTGAATCTGTCAAACAATGTTCTGAACACATTGAATTATCTTCACTATAATCTCCAAAACCAGAAATATATATCTTTGAATCAAGTAATTCATTATTTTGAGATGAAGAGTTACTATTGTACCACATTGCAATGTCTACAGTCGATGAATCAACTGATTCCTCCAATTCGATTAATGCAATGTCTGTTCCTTCTTCAAGAATTTCATCCTGTTCATCCGCTGAATATTTTGTAGCTAATGGCCATCCAGGATGAATTGAATAACTTTTGATGGGAATTCGAAAATCGAAAGATTCGTAATCATTTCCAATGAATACAAACGTATCACTGACTTTCATTCCTTCCATTACGTGAGCTGCTGTCAATACCCATCGTTCTGCAATCACGACTCCAGATCCAGAATATATCTCACCATCAGTGGCTGTGCCTTCGATATAGACTACACTACTAAAATTAGGATAATCTGAGGTATTATATGGCGCTTGATTGTCACCTAACTCCTCATACGTAATGGGATTAACATCGTGACGAAAACCAAATTCAGGAGTAGAATCCTGAGATTCAAACAATGCAACAGAAAACACTGCTATAATCAACATTGCAACAACTGCCAATGCAAATATTCCTACCCCTAATACAATGAAAAGTGTACGATTATTCTTCTGTTGTTGAACAACTGGAATTTGATAGTATACTTGTTGAGGTAGGATGTTATTCTGAGGACTAGGATAAAAATCGGGGAAATATGTTCTCGTATAGTGTAATGCATGTTCTGGAGGATGTCCCTGAACAATCAGAGATTCGTAATATTGCTGATCATTAGTCATGGAATACCTCAGGAATCTAATGGCCTTGATTGAATCAATTGCATTAATTCACTACGTGCCTCAGCCTTGTCGAAAAATACTCCTCGCATTGCACTGGTAGTCATCACTGCATTCTGCTTAACAACGCCACGACAACGCATACATCCATGACGAGCTTCAATGATTACAGCACACCCCATCGGGGAAATATACTTCTCCAAATCGTCTGCAACTCCTTTCGTTATTCTTTCTTGATTCTGAAGTCTACGTGCATGTAAATCAACTAAACGTGCTAGTTTGCTAATCCCCACAATTCTATCAACAGGAATGTATGCAACATGTGCTTTACCAATAAATGGTTGAAGATGATGTTCGCAGGTAGAATGGAATTCGATATCTCTTAACAAAACAATTCCATCGTAACCTTCACCATTAAACGTTGATGCTAGTACTTCAGCAGGGTCTTTTCCATATCCTGAAAAAATCTCATCGAACGAATCAATTACCCTCTTGGGGGTATCTAGTAATCCTTCACGTGTCGAGTCATTCTCAAGATACTGTAACAGTATCTTCACAGCCTCTTCAGCTTCTGATCTTTCAACCATAATTATTCCTCCAATCGTCCATGACGTGCATCAATTTCATCCAATTGATCTAACAATTTACGACATGCAGTTCGGATTGCATCTGCCAAACTAACATACTTTTTTTCATCACCCACATGCTTCTTCAAATCTTCAACAATCTGAAGTGGCATATCTAGACTTACCTTAGGCATATTTTTGCCTATTATAATCCTCTTATAATATTACCCTAGTAATACTAT
>JASLJW010000160.1 GCA_030747885.1 Candidatus Thalassarchaeaceae archaeon | reverse complement strand
GTCGTTAGGAAATGCATCGACATCATCGGGCCAATTATCGCCATCAAGGTCAGGGCATCCAAGGTTACCTATTCCAGTGGATTGTCCTGCATCATCAGGACATGCATCTGGTCCCTCACCTTGTGGATTATCTCCATACCCATCTCCATCTCTATCTGCCCACTGTGTTGTATTCAGTGGAAAATCATCATCATCGTTGGCCCATCCATCTCCATCGGTATCGATGCAACCATATTTCTCATTTTGATTTGATGTTCCAGGGATAGTTGGACAATCATCGTACATTGTACCATTTTGGTCATTGTCTCCATATCCATCTCCATCCATGTCTTCCCATTGTTCAGGGTCGTTAGGGGATCCATCTCCAGTTTGATTCACAAATAGTCCTGTTGTTGGATCAATGTCGTAGTAGTGATTATCTCCATACCCATCTCCGTCAGAGTCTACCCATTGAAGAGGGTCGGAAGGGTAAGCATCAGCTCCATCTGCATTGTTCCAATTCAAATCTGAATTAGACCATCCATCTCCATCTGAATCAAAACATCCGCTTCTATCTTGAGTTGAATTGCCATTTTGGATTGGACAATCATCATCATTGTCTAAAATTCCATCTCCATCATCATCATTATCCTCATCAATATCTCTGCATCCATCTCCGTCTAGGTCTGTACTTGAGTTACTGGTCCACCCAGAAACTCCAGATGGACAATTATCTGAAGAATAGTAAATTCCGTCTCGATCTTCATCTTGAATTACTCTGAGGACAATAGTTGTATTTCCTGCTTGTTGATTAATTGGTAATCCATCAATGTATGAGCGACAGGTGTCGTCTTGTCCTACACATGACATGGTACTTCCCACTATATCGCCTCTATCTGAGATGGCCAAGTCAGTGAATGCAGAGTAGGAGGCTGAATAATTGACCATCATTAGCCAAGCGTTGTCTGATGAATGATTTAATTTGATTATTAATCCATGTTGCATATTAGCAGTAATCGGAGCAGTCATTCCCTCAAATTCTGCATTACATGTCGAAATTTGATAGCAAGCACTTGCTCCAAGTACGATTTCACCTTTAGGTCCGATAGCAGTACTGTGGATGTATTCGTCTCCAGTACCTGTTGAAGACCATGCTCCTTCCCATGTTGTTGAAGAATGATTGTATATCGCCCAAAATGCGTCTGAAGAACCAGAATTAGATAACAAATGAGTACCCAAAGTCATCGTAGCAGAAAAGTAATTCCCTGCAATCAGTATTTTGTGTTCATCTATTTTATTCATTGATTGTCTGAATTCTTGACCTGTTCCACCCATGTCTTCGTACCAATCCAACTCTCCATCCGAATCGATTCCAGCAAGGAACATCTGATGTCCAGTGATATTTGTCGTCCCATCAAAAGTGAAACTACAACTAGCCCCTGCTCCTTCACAAACAGTTCCTGAAATTATTACTCCATCGTTGGTTGCGGCCATCCCCCTTTGCCTTACGGGGTGAAATCCTCCACCACCTCCCCCACCTGTGAAAATTCCTCCGTCATCTGTTGGACTTCCCATTGATTTTGCCCATTGAGTATTTCCTGCTGAATCTAATTTGATCAATAAAATTTCAGGACCTCCAAGTGATATATTGCTTCCTGTTAATCCGTCGACCTCTACTGTACAGAAAGCGCTTGATATGTTACAATATGAGGCAATAGCATAGATGTCTCCATTCGGAGCTTCTGCCAATTCTGTAACTAATTCCCAACCCTCTTGCGAACCTATCGCTACCCCCCAAAGCCATGTGCCGTTTGAGTCCATTCTAAGTAAGAATCCATCATCATAAAATGGCGGTTCAATATCAACTCCATCTTTTGATAGATTACAAGCGTTACTCGCCCAACAGAATGAACCTCCAATTAACCAGTCTCCATTTGCTAGTTCTAATGTGGCATCAATTCTATCTCCATATCCTGAACCCCCCATGATTGATAATCCTGGTGCGAATGGTTCCATAGTCCCATTAAGGCCAATATGTGTGGAGTAAAGTGGAGAGAAATAAGAAAAATTTTCATTGGCTCCATCTGGGTCGATTCTGCATTCGGGCTCCCCTGCAGCTATCCATTCGTTGGGTTGAGGGCCCGCACAAGACCAACCACTTACCAATGCTCTATCATCATCTGCTCCGAATGATAATGCATTCACAGTTGTTGCGTAAATATTTGAATCAATGATGGTTGTAATGAATGATCGAGGATTTTGCACAATCGTTGTTTCAAATGCGATTTCTTCGCTTTCTAATTCTTGATGAATAGGAGTATAATCAATTTGAATGAGGCTGATTGAAAGGACCATTGCAATGAATAGTGCCCATCTCATGACGTATCGAGTATTTTCAGACTACATGAACGATTGTACGAATTATTGTGATGTGGAACCATTTGTTTGATATGTTGCCCTTGTTCATGTGACTTCGATGGACCGACTTCAGATGCCTTCGTTTCGTTTCCTGCCGATTTTCATCTCAATGTTGATGATTTCTGGTTCGATGGCAGGTTATTTTGATGATTCAACAGACGTAATCGGTTTGCCATTGAGTGAAGGAAATTGGACTGGACCTCCTGGAGCAGGGTCTACAAATGCAACAATTACGAATACAACTTATCTCAATGGAAGCCATTCCTATGACGATCTCTACATTGGTTGTGGAATAGTCGCCCCTTGTGGTTCGATTGTAGCAAATGGTTCTCTGATTCTTACTGTCAATACTCTAACAGTGGCAAGTGGGGCATCGATTATTGCAAATGGTTATTCTAATATGTCTCAAGGATTAGGCACTTCAGTTCAACTTTCAACTAGTTGGCTAGGTAGTGGCGCAGGAGGTGCTGGACACTATGGGAATGGTGGGTCTGGAGGTGGAACGACTAGTTCGAATGGTGGTTCATCTTACGGTGTTGGAAATGAATCTGGATCAAATGGAGGTTCAATTTACGATAGCAATGGCAACTTGGTTTCAAACGGTGGAATTGGTGGGGGCCAGATTGTAATTTACGCAGATTCAATTGAGATATCTGGTACTGTTAGTGCATCTGGTGCAGATGCTGACCCTGGATATCGATACAACAACGGCTCTGGAACAGGAGGTCCAGGTGCTGGTGCAGGTTCAGGTGGTTCAGTAATAATGAGAGCCAATGAGATTACAATTTACGGCGACATCATGGCACAAGGTGGAGATGGCGGCGATGGAGAGGATGGCGATTGCCTTCCTGGCAGCGCCTGTCTTTTCATGTATGATGGCGGCGACGGGGGTGGTGGCGGTTCTGGCGGCAATCTTGACATCAGGGCAAATAGTACCAGTA
>JASLJW010000159.1 GCA_030747885.1 Candidatus Thalassarchaeaceae archaeon | reverse complement strand
CTAGCAGCATGCCCGCACACAACAATAACAGCAATCCATGGAGACCATTCAAGGAACCCGATAATCACATATGCAAATCCACACACACTGACTAGGGAACCCAAAAGAAAAGGCCAAATGTTCCGATTTTTGAACACATAGCGTGCAAAGATTGGCCCCAATCCTGTACCCAACCCTCTAGCGGCGAACAGGATCCCAATACCTGCAGCAAGATCACCAAATGCGATTTCATCTCCAATGAGAACAAGCATGTACACTAGACCACCTCCAAAGATTGCCCAAAGTGCCTTAGCGGTGACGATTCGGCTCACATGTGGCTTTGAGATAATGATTTGAAAACCTTCCACGATGTTTCCCACAGAATTGGCCCAGAATCCTCCTGGTTTGGGTTGAAACTCTTCTTGTGGTATGGTGATTGTTGAATACATTAGAGCTCCTAAAGCGAAGCATGCTGCATTGATGAAGAATGCAGTTTCAACCCCATATGCCGATACAACAAATCCTCCGATGCTCGCACCTAAACACAATGCTGCACTCCAAGTTGCACTGTTCAATGCATTTGCAGTCAACAATTCATTTTCCTTAGTAACATTTGGAATTGATGCACTTTCAGCAGGAATGAATACTGCATGTAATGCCATCAAAATTGCAGAGATTACATAGATGAGCCAAACATCATTCTTTCCATCCACGAATAACAAACATAGTACTGCTATTGTAGAGAGAATATTTGACCAAATCATGATTCTTTTTCTGCTGAATCTATCTGCTAACATACCTGTGAAAATTTGAGGGAACGCCATTGAAAACATACGAATTACAAACAACAATCCAATTCCTAATTCAGAACCAGTCAATGTATAGATGAGAACGAACAAGGCCACAGTACTGAACCATTCACCCATCATTGAAACTGCTAAACCCATCCAAAGTCGCCGAAATGTGGGGTTGTTCTTCAGGAGTTCAAGAAAACCGACTTCATCTTCGAACTCCATATCTACACCTCGCCATAAGTCACCTATCATCTCTCGCTATTTCCAGTGCCAATTGCTATGGATGTAGTTAGGTTCGGACCTACATGGAAGATGAGCGCTTAGTCTGGATTGACTTGGAAATGACTGGCTTGGTTCCAGAGGAGAATCGCATCATAGAAATTGCTACAATCGTTACTGATGGGGAACTCAACATTATCGCAGAAGGCCCCAATCTAGTCATTCATCAAACTGAAGAAGAGTTGGATAAAATGGATGAATGGAATGTCAGCCATCATACTGCCAACGGATTAATTGAGAAGGTTCGAGAGTCGGAAATAAGTGACTCAGATGCAGAAACTCAAACACTCGAATTTTTGAAGGAATATTGTGTTGAAGGTAAATCACCGCTTTGTGGGAATACAATCGGTCAAGATCGACGGTTTCTTCGAAGATATATGCCAACTTTGCATTCATATTTCCACTATCGTTCTGTTGACGTTACAACCGTCAAAATTCTCATGGATCTGTGGTATGATTTGCCGCCCTATCACAAGAATGACGGACACCGTGCACTTGATGATATCAGAATGAGCATCAAGGAATTG
>JASLJW010000158.1 GCA_030747885.1 Candidatus Thalassarchaeaceae archaeon | reverse complement strand
CCTCTAGATTATGCAATTCCGCAGCTAAACCTGCGTCTAAATCAGTTGAAGATGCAACATCAATCAGTTCGCTAGCAATTTTTAGTGCGATTGGAGCGGTTCTAGAAATCTGTTTTATTTGGCGGAGTGCATAAGGATCATTATCATCAATTCCATCAGGAGTTTGACCTGAAATTATTGACTTCATATTTTGATCGGAATAGAATTCTACTGCTGCTTGAACTGCTTCAGTCATTCGAACTGGTGTGCCAGTGTATTTGTTGGATGGTTTCCCCTTGTCACTGATTAAATTCACAGTTTTGTCTACATCTGATGGGTCAACAAGATGTGTGAGTAAACCTAGATCAGCAGCGTGTTTTGGTCCAATCCAGTTACCTGCTAATATTGCCCAACGAGCAGCGTTAACTCCACAGATTCGAGTGGTTCGTTGAGTCCCTCCAAGCCCTGGATAAATTCCGATGCTAGTTTCAGGGAATCTGAATTGTGTTCTTCGAGTTCCAATTCGATAATCGCAAGAAAGAGCTAGTTCCAGCCCTCCTCCCAAGGCCAATCCAGTAGTAAGTGCAATTGTAGTCTTCTCGCTATTCTCTAATTTTGCAAGAACATCGTGTCCTTCTGCAGTGAAATCATAGATTTTGGAAAATGCATTTTCATCTAATCGGTCTACAAAGAACTTCACGTCAGCTCCTGCTACGAAGGCCTTCCCTGCTCCTTCGAGTACGATTGTATGAATGGTTGAATCATCATTGAGGCTATCTAGGAGGGCGCCCAATTGAGCAACAACTGTTTCATTCAGAGCATTCATTGCTTCTGGTCTATTGATATTGATTGTAGCAATGCCATTTTTAATTTCAGCATCAACGAATTCAAACACCCATGGTTTGCCAGTTTGCGCCTTCATTTGCAAGAATTCAGGAAGTTTGAATCCACTTTCTTTATCATGAAGATTCGAATATTTTTGAGCCATTCGATATGCCTCATCTACTCCAAATTCATTCATCAGTTCGAAAGGACCTCTTGCCCACCTGAGTCCAACCTTCGCGCCTCGATCCACATCTTCCATGGAACAAATTTCTTCTTCAACGATTTGTGAAGAAACAGCGAATACAACTCCAAGAAGTCGTTCGCGGATGATGGTGGCTGTAGCATCATCACAATCTGAATTCTCTGAATTGTCAATATTCCACATTTCTTTTGCTTCAACCAGATTGCGTAGATTGTGCGCTCCAGTGTATCTTGGAGTATCTAATTGCTGAGCAAGGTAATCAGTGGAATGAAGGGCAATAGGGGGCCCAGTCAAATTCATCAGGGCAAAGGGCCCCATTCCGATATTGAATGCTTCACATGCTACAGCGTCAATCTGTGCCGGTGTACCATGTCCTTCTTCAAAAAGCAGACAAGCTTCGTTCAGCCAAGGTACAAAGAATCGATTGACAACGAAACCAGGCCGATCTTTGCACACAATGACGACCTTTCCTAGTTGTTTACAATATTGAACAACTCGAGAAACAGTATCTTCAGTAGAATCTTCTGCTGGAATTACTTCGACCAATCTGTTTTTTGCGGGATGATAAAAGAAGTGAAGTCCAACGAAACGATCGGGCCTTGCTGTTGCATTGGATAATTCATTGACACTAAGTGAGGATGTGTTTGATGCTAGAATTGTTTCTGGTCCACAATTTTCATCTAAAATCTGAAAGACATCAGCCTTCACATTAAAGTCTTCAAAAACTGCTTCGATGACTAAGTCAGTTTCTGAGTCGACGTTTTCGACTCCAATTACACCCGTGATTCTCGATTTTATTTCTTCAACTTGTGATTCCGAGAATATCCTTCTTTCGATAGCTTCATCAAGAAAATCACTGATGATTTTTTGCCCTCTTTCTACCCATTGTTCTTCTCTGTCTACCATTTGTACCTGAAACATTTCTTGAGCGGTTTTCTGAGCGATTCCACTCCCCATATTTCCTGCGCCTACGATGGCAACCGACTCAATTGGCTGGGTCATGGAACCAACGAATCACATTATGTCCATCAATGCAACGGCCAACAAGATGACTAGAAATGACGTAAAAAACGAAACATGATAACTATTCATCAATATCGAGATTCATGTTGGCGTCCCGTGTCCTCTTCGTGGTCGGCATCTTATGTTTAGCTGCATATGTGCCATTCTCAGAAGCCCAATCGTCAGGCAATACTGGGCCGTCTTGTGGTTGTCATGGCAATAATCCGTCTAGTTCAACCACAGTTTCCCTTAGTGGGCAACCGTCATCCTACGTACCTAGTCAAACCTATTCTCTGACTGTAACTGTTTCATCCAGTGCTATTTCTGGATCTGGCGGCGGATTTTCTTTGGATTCTAATGCAGGAAGTTTCTCTAATCCTGGTGCGAATGCGCAGTTAAACAGTGGCAAAGTCACTCATTCAAACAAGAATGCTAGATCTTGGACAGTGGATTGGACTGCGCCATCATCGGGAACTGGGACAGTAAGTTTCAGTGTGGTGGGAAATGCAGTGAACATGAACTATGGGAATACTGGTGATGCATGGAATACAGCCTCTTTTTCAGTTCCAGAACAGCCTCCACAGAACCAAGCTCCATCTGTGACTAATTTAGTAATTGACCCTTCAAATCCAACAACAACGGATACCCTTAGTTTGACATATACGTATAGTGATTCAGATGGTGATTCAGAATCTGGAACTACGATTCGATGGAGTCGAAATTCCTCGGTCGTTAATGCATTAGATGACTCTACTTCTGTTTCTTCATCTTTCCTTTCCAAGGGCGAGATATGGAGTGTTACAGTTACTCCTTCTGACGGTACCGACATGGGTTCACCCGTTACCTCCCCATCTCTAACTATTCAGAATACACCTCCTGTAGCAAATGGCCTTTCCATTTCTCCAACTGATCCTACCGAACAAGATGATATCACGATGTCTTATTCATTCTCCGATGTAGATTTGGATACTGAATCAGGAACTGTAATTCAATGGTATCTTGATGGGTCTAGGATTGCTGAATTTGATGGAACATCGTCTATTTCCAAAGTATCAACGAGATCTGGTGATGTTTGGGAGGTTAGGGTAACACCCTCAGATGGTGAAGACACAGGTACTCTTGCATCCGCTAGTATCCAAATTGGGAGTTCCAATACTGCCCCCTCTATCCAATCGCTATCGATAATGCCTACAAATCCAGTAACGACTGATGATCTAAATATGTCTTACACTTATGCTGATGATGATGGTGATCCGTCCACATTGGTTGAAATTCAATGGCTGAAAAATGATGTTAATGCACCTGAATATAATGGCCTATTTTCCCTTCCATCCTCTGCGACTTCGAAAGGAGACGTATGGAAGGTAAGCGTAAGAGCGAGCGACGGGATTGAATTTTCTCCATGGGCTGAATCTGCTCCAAGAACGATTGGTAATGCTCCACCAATTCTTCAATCTCTCAATTTAACTCCTAATTCACCCACCAGTTCAGATGACCTACAGATTTCCTATCAATGGTCAGATCCAGATGGGGATGCACTTGCATTGGTTCATGTTCATTGGCACATCGATGGGCAACATGTTTCATCTTACGATGATCTATTGTTGATTGAAGCAGGACAAACAACACGTGGACAGATGTGGCATGCAGAGATAGTTTTGGAAGATTCAGATGGAGCAGTTAGTACAGATCATGCAAACCCAGCATTGGATCATGTCACTTCTTCTGTGACTATTGGGAATTCAAATCCAATTGTTCAGGTTGAATTGAATACAGAGGGAATAGAGAATTATGCATTGGATCCTTTACAGGTTTCAATCAATTCATCTGACATTGATTCTGATGACTTAGAAATTTCTTCGATTTGGTATCGTGATGGATTTAGAATCAGTGCATTGGATAATCAAAGCATAGCTCCAATAGATTGGTTAGGTGTTGGGCAAGTTTGGACAATCACTGTATTTGCTGATGATGGATTTGGAGGCATAACATCAATCTCTAGTTCTCCAATTTCAATCGGAAATATCGCACCAACTGCAGCATTCCTTAGCCCAGATAATGTGATGACAGAATCCGAAACTGTACTCGATGCAGTATCATCAAATGATCCAGATGGGAGTATTGTTGCTTGGTTTTGGACCATTGGAGATACCACGTATTCCGGTTCAACAATTTCTCATATTTTCCAGCAAGGTAGTACCACAGTAAATCTCACAGTTCTTGATGAACATGGAGGCATTGATTCACTAATTGTAGATGTTGAAGCTAGTGCAGGAACTACCATCAGTGATTTGATTGTAGATAGAGACGGTTCAGTAATCGAAATTTCTTGGGCATGGTCTGGTTCAGAAACACAATTCTATGTTTGGCGTTCTTCATCCCCCATACAAGACCGAGATGATTTATCTTCTGCAACATTAATTTCAACGACGAATGAAACTGAATTCCAAGACCCTATATTCCTCGCAGGAACTCATTATTACACTGTAACAGTTGATATTGATGGTGTCGAGAATCAATTAATTTCAACTGAAAATTTGGGTTCGATTGAACTTACAAATGATGATATTGTGATTCAAGAGGTTGAACAAAGTAGTTTGGCATCGATTCTAATTATTACTTGGATCATAATTTCATTACTTGTTTCAGTGGGAATAGGAATTAGGAGGAGATTCTGATGCGAATTCTAAATCGTCTCTTGATTTTGGGTGTTCTAGCTTGTTTGCTTTCATCCCCAGTAATGGAAGCAAATCCAGGGGGCAATGGTGATGGGACTCGAGATTTTGCTTGTGGAGGAGCCTGTCATGGAGACCCAGACATATCTCAACCATCTTCAGCAGTAATCACTGTGAGTACAGATCGAGAATCCACATATGTCGATGGTCCATTGACCATTACAGCAGAAATTTCAGGCATGGAACTTTCAGATAGACGATTGGTAGGAGTTTTCCTGACTACGGGAACATTTGGTGTCGACGATTCCCCAGATGATTCTGGATGGATTGTTACTTCAGATGCAAATGGAGGGACATCAAATTATGTTGAAATGCATGTTCTGGACTCTACAGCAGGAGTATCTGTATCTTGGTCGTTGACTGCGCCATCTGTTGAAGTCGTTACTACATTCCACATTGGTGTTCATCATGGCGGAGGGGGAGTTGCTCGTTTGGCAGACACCAGTGATACCGGAGGTATTTCGATATCAGTAGGGCCAATTCCTGAAAATTTCCCCCAACTATCTGATTGGAATCCTGTGACTCAAAGAGAAATTGGTGTAACTACAAATCTTGAAGCGAAGATAGTAAATGTCACATCTGTGAATTTAGAATGGCAAATTCCGGGTACCAATTCTATCCAATCAATTGCTGCTGAAAGCACATCAAATGGTTGGCAGGCAAGTTTACCAGCAGCGTTAACCGAAGGGACTCTGGAGTATAGATGGCGACTTTCAAATCAGGATTTTGAAACAACTAGTGCTTGGACTACTTTGTCGTCAGATGGTTCATCTTCTGTAGATGTAAATCCAGCAAGGTTGTTGATGCTCGCTCTTGCGATGATTACAGCATCTTTACTAATATCACTTCAACGATTTATGGCCAATGATCTAATTTCTTCTGAACCTAAAATAGAACAGTTAGAATCCCCCAAAGATCGTACTTTCCAGTTAGATTCACCGTCTCTGACAATGGATGATCCCAGACGTCCAGTAGGGTGGACTGATGAGCAGTGGACCCATTATGGTCCAGACTATATTTCGAACCTTGGAGGTGTTTCTTGATGGTATCAACTGCAGTTTTCCATGCAATTTCTACTGAGATGGTAGTTGGCTCATTTGCTATTGCTACACTAGGTTCGATAACCTGTGCAGTTGCGACCTTAATTCCGTCAATTCGTGAAAGAATCCCTTCTCGTCTCCACATGCAATTAGATTCTGCAGCATACATTGCCTCTATCTTTGGCATTTTGATGGTTCCACTAGCTATTGTGACGGGATATCTCACCACTGAATCAATGGGTGGACAAAGTGGAATGTCTCTGAACAAGATGATCTTCAGTGGACTTTGTATTGGTTTTTGGAGTGGTGTTATTTCTGGCCGCCGTCTTTGTGGTTATCGATTATGGGACCATCGTGGCCTTGCAATTCTTCAAGGATGTTCTGCTCTAGGAGGTTTCGGGACCACAGTAATTCTCGGTTCTATCGGAGGTGAATTGGGCCGTGGTGAAACAGCTCTAGATTTATTGCCGTTTGACTTGGGAATCTATACTCCTCCTTCAATAGGAATTGTTCCAGCATTGGTTCTTTTCCTATTCTCTGGATTAGCACTTGGTTCAGTATTATTTCTTCAATCTCGACCAGTCATTGAATGAGTTTGCCCAAAATTTGTCGAAGAGCAACTGCCCGTCCTTTTGGATCCAAGGATAATTCCTCAACAATGCCGCGTCCTCTTTCAGACCATTTCATTCTATTTTCAACAATTGCTGCTTCTTTCAATGCAGAATGCCAAGCGCTGTAATCATCACGAGGTAACAACCGCCCTGATTCGCCATCAATAATTGTGGTTGGAAAACCACCTTCGTTCACCATTAGTGCTGGTGTTCCTACTGCATGTGCCTCTGCGGGAGTTAACCCAAAAGGTTCCTTGTGTGCCATTGAGATAACAGCAAGTGAGTAACGAAGCAGTGAAACTAGAGATTCATGATCTAAGCGAGGAGAAATGTCGAATTCCACTCCGAGTTTTGTTGCATGTTCTTTCAATTTTGATAGGTCATCTTGACTTCCTCCTCCTACATGTACCAACTTGATTCCAGTGTTTGCAAGCATTGAGATGCATTCCCAAGTTCCTTTCACCCAACTAGCATGCCCGATAGATACAACATAATTTTCTGGAGTGTTTTGCTCTTCAGAAGACCATTTCGATAAATCGACGCACGGCAGTAGAACTCCTGCATCGATTTTGTGAACTTCTTTTATTCGTTGTTGGATGTAATTTGAATTTCCACTGAACACAGCATTTGAACGCAATGCGATTTTATTGACAAGTTTGAGGTCCCTTCGTCTAGGAATTGTTAGTAGCAATCGAGTTAATCCAACGGGTCTCGGTTGTTTTCCATTGATATTTGCCCACAGTACCGTTTCTCCATGGAGTCCTCGATTCGGTTCGAGCATGTGCACATGTATTGGAATATGTTCTGGAAGAATAGATACAGCTTCTAGTGAACCACTTCCTGTTACTAAGTGTACAGCGTCAACAGACTCCAGAGCATGATTTAGAGTACCAGGTCCTGCCCCCAAAGTTAGAAATTTCTTCCATGCTTTGGTTGATGATTTGCTCGAAGATGCCAACACCCTCGACAATGCCGATGTCGATTCTTCCCATGTTGGATCTGCAATGAATAGTGGAATCTCAAGTCTGTTTGCTTCTTTCTCAAGTTCGGAATGTGAATTCAACGTCGCAATTCGTAGATCGAAGAACTCCCCCCATGCCTCTAGTTGACGAACTATGTCCCTTTCAGCCCCACCAAATTGTGCGAAAGACCCCTTGATAATCAGGAGTATGGGGCGTTCGCCGGTTGGCTCCATGGGGTTTCTTCTCAATCATCGTGAATCAAGGTGGCGACAAAGCGTCAGGCTTGAAGCGCTGATTCGTGGTGGAGGAGGTATGGGCAAGCGCGCACTTCTGGTTCGAGGCGGCGCCTTGCCGACTTCCTC
This sequence comes from Candidatus Thalassarchaeaceae archaeon, assembly GCA_030747885.1. Lineage (GTDB taxonomy): Archaea > Thermoplasmatota > Poseidoniia > Poseidoniales > Thalassarchaeaceae > MGIIb-N2. The sequence continues at coordinate 9,235 of JASLJW010000158.1, read as the reverse complement.
AGGTTTTGGCCGTGCCCATCATGCTACAGTTCAGAGGTTGAAATCAGGCCTAGTTTCCGGGTGGGAAATACTCAAAGAAATTGATCATAAAATCGATGATGCAGGTCCATTGAAACGTCTTCGACGTCGATGGTTTTCTCATCCAAGTATTGTTCAAAAGATTGCAAATCAACAACAACCAGATTTGATTCATATTACTGATCAGGAACAGGCTCATCTTGTTCCTAAACATGCGAATTGTCCAGTGGTAGTCACTGTTCACGATCTCTTTCTTTTTGATCCAACTGAGATGCAGACAAGTTGGGGTTCGATTAAGATTGGAGATCGAAAAACAGGAATCGTTCGCCGTATGGATTTACAACGATTGAAGAAAGGATTACGTCGTGCAGATTTGGCCATTTGTATTAGTCAGGCCACTGCAGATCATTTATCGAGATTAATTCCTGAAATCCCTACTGCCATCGTTCCAAATAGTGTAGATGTGGATGCGAGAGATCCTCGTAAGAATTTACGATCGCGCCCTCATCTTACTGAAGACTCACTTCATCTCCTAATTGTTGGGAGCGAAGATCGTAGGAAAGCGCTCGGATTCGTTTTGGATGTAATCGGAGAAATAGACTCTGATGTTCGTCCTCAAATTGTTGTCCATAAGGTTGGAGCTGAATCCGATTCCTTTGCAGAGAAACGACTCAAGGACCATGCTTCTCGATTAGATGTAAATTTGACATGGCATGGCAAGGTCGAAGAAGAGGATTTAATTGCACTAGAGCAACATTGTGATGCTCTTCTTTTTCCATCCGCTGCAGAAGGTTTCGGACTTCCTGTAGTTGAAGCGATGGCTTCAGGTTGCCCGGTTTTAGTCAATGATTTGGGAGCTCAGAATGAACATCCTCCTCCCTCTTGCATTTTACCACCTTTCGATATCTCTTCTTGGAAGGATGCGATTTTGAAAATGAATCAAGAAAGGATTGCAAGAGGATCCACCAATAGATCACCTAGAATTGATCTCATTGAGTCGGCCTCTTCTTATTCTATTGAATCAATATCGTCATTCCATAATGATGCGTATGCTGCCGCAATTGAACTGAAAAAGTGAAGAAAATTGGAAATGGTTCCTTCTTTGGATTTTTCATCTGCTCATCACAACTGCTATTGTTATAATCTGGGTGTATAGCCCTCGATACAGATGTTGCTTACTGTTGATGACCTTCGGAAAGGTTTCGGTTTTGGCCGAAGGCGAATCGAGGTACTCAAAGGCATTGACCTTCAGATAGAGAAAGGAGAGTTGGTCGCACTAATGGGGCCTTCAGGTTGTGGCAAATCTACTCTCCTCAATATTATCGGAGGTTTACTAGCTGGAGATTCAGGTTCAGTTCAACTTAACGAGTTCAATTATGGTACCCGAAATCCAGCAGGAAATGTCGATATTCGGCGACATGGAGTAGGATGGATTTTCCAAGATTTCCATCTGGTTGAACATCTTTCGGCATTGGATAATGTTGCACTTGCCCTCGGTCTTTCAGGAGCAAGTGATTCCGAGGCCAATGAACGAGCAGCTGCAGCATTAACTAGAGTTGGTCTTGGTGATCGCCTTGATCATATCCCTGATCAATTATCTGGTGGACAAAGACAGAGGGTAGCAATTGCTAGAGCGGTTGCAGGACGCCGCCCTCTTTTGTTGGCTGATGAGCCAACGGGAAACCTTGATTCTCGTTCAGGAGAGGGGATTCTTGAACTCTTCAATGATTTATGTCATGACTCCGACGATCCGATTTCTATTCTCATGGTTACACACGATCCAGTTCTTGCTTCGAAAGCAGATAGGATGTTACTTCTTCGAGATGGAGTTACTGCAGCATCTGATATTCGTTCAGCATGGGGTGACGAGATTATCGATTCAATTTCAGGAGATGATGGAGGTGAAGAGGAATGAGCGAGAAGACAAGATTACAACGCTTTAGGGATGGTGTTCTCGATCTACCCTCCAATACTAGAATGGCTGCAGAGTCAGCATGGAGAGGTAGAGAACGGGGTCTTGCAATTATCGCAGGTGTTTTCCTCGCCTCTCTCGTAATCACTACTGTTCTAGCATATGGGAATGGTTTGTCTCAGACTTTCCTTCAGTTTTCAATTGAGAATGATGTATACGATGCCAAGGTAGAGCAACTATCTCCACCTCCTGGGCCTGATGGAGATTTTGCCAATAGTACATTCACCAACGATACTTCGTTGCTTGTTGAGGTTTGTTTGGAATTATCTCTAGAGGAGGAAATTGCAGATTGTACCTTGACTTTTGGTAGACAAGCGATCAGGCAATCAGGTGTATTCGGAAATATCGAAGCATTTGATGCCGGTTATCTTTCGATGGAATCTGTTACTTCCAGTAATCCGTTGCTAGAAAATGAATCGTTTGATTTCCCAGAAGCTAGTGCAAATGGTCCACCAGTTTTCACTAAGAGGATGCTTCGCCTTCTTGGCCCTGGTGCTTTCGATGGAGAATTGGCAGAACGACATGAGAAACAGATGTTGAACGATATTCCATGGCCATCCCATCAAGACATGATAGACAATCGTAGCGTCATTCTTCCTGCTAGTATTGCAGGTCCACTTGGAGTAAAGGTCAACGATACAATAGAATCTCTTGATTTCGGTTATGTTTTGGCTACAGCAATTGATCCAGAGAAAATAGATCGGAGTCAATGTTCTGGTTTTGTAGAAGGAACAGGTGGGGGATTACAGCATTGTAGAGAAATTATGGTTGTGGAGAATCTAACGATTTCAGGGATTTATGAGGACTGGCAATTTGGGAACCCTACGTTTGGTTTCAATCCAATTTTTATGTCATGGTCAATTCTTGATAATGAATCCATCATCACTCTAATGGATTCTGATCATGGATATTTAGGAATTGCAGTTGATAGAAGTCTGTTGCCTACTTCATCTACCTCTGATGCAGAGGATTGGCTGACTCGCTTGAGTCAATCAGTGATGTACGGTGAAGGTTCACTTAGTAGTGAACCAATGAATTACTCTGGAGGAATCCAACTTTTTTGGTATGATACAATTTCTGGTACAATCACTTTTCTGGAAATTTTCCTCGGCCTGATTCAGACTTTCGATTATATTTTGATGATTCCAATCATTATTCTCTCGCTGGCCATTCTTGTGTATGGATTGGTATTGTCTTTGGAGCAGCGTAGGCGTGAGATCGCAATTCATCGAACGATAGGAGGTTCATCAGGGCAATTACAGAGCATGGTTTTGCGTGAGGTTCTTGTCATGAGTTCTGTAGCATGGCTTCTTGGATTCATTTTCGCTCTTCAGGCAGTACGTTTGGTACTAGCAGCGGTTGGCTTCATGGAGTTCGAAGAGTTAGAATTCGATATCAGTGTGAAACTTGGTTTTACATCTATTTTGTTCACGGCAATATGTACTATTGGTGCGGCTCTATTATTCGGTAATAATCGAACAAAGGAATTTCTTGAATTAGAGATTGATGAAGGAGTTCGTAAAGTTCCAACTAGAAAGAAACCCAAAACTACTCTTCATGTAATTATGTTCCTCATAGGTTCAATTGCAGTTTTTGAGGCATGGATTGAGGATTCTACTGGTGAATCAGGTTTCATAGAGAATTTCTTCATTGATGGTTTGATTGGCCTCTTCGGTCCATTCTTGTTATGGATTGGTGGAGCTCTAATACTCGGAAGAATTGCTTCTTGGGGCCCTCGTTTCTTCTCTTTGATGTTTGGATGGACCCCATTGTTGAAGGATATTCGCCGAGGTCTCAAGACTGGTGGCGGAGAAGCGATAGGTCGTTTGGCTACCATCATGGTTCTGACACTTTCAATTGTTACTCTAGCAGCAGTACAGGGAGCAACCGGAACATTGGTGGATGAGCGGACTGCTGATGCCAATACAGGTTCAGTTCTCAGTATTCAGTTTAATGAAACAATCAATTCTACTCAAGCAGAATTTATCGTTCAGTCTGCAATACAAGATATTGGATTAGATGTGACTACAGTTAGTAGTACAGCGGTTCCAGCGGTAGCAGTTTCTACAACTGATGGCTCATCAACGATTGAAGCGTGGGTGGTTCTTGATGGGAATGAAAACGTCCTTTTGTGGTCAGATCAATCAATTCCCGGCGATGATATCCAAAATGTAGTTGATGGATGGGCCAATGGAGGTTTCACTGCTGGGGAATCTGCTAGTTTCAAACTTAGACTTCCAGATACTGTTAGAAGAGGATTAGGCGACACATTTGAGCCAAAGTTCGAAGACAAAAATACCTCAGAACAGGTAGGATTTATTTCTACTAGTGCAAGGTTGAATATTTCAACACCTAACTTTGAGGATTTATTGTCTCAAGAAGCGATCGGTCCAATCTTTGAAGAATATCCTTGGCGTGGAGATCTGAGTTTACTTGATCTTTCTGGATCTGATCTATCCGATCGGGATTTGCGAAGAACAAATTTCTCCGGAACTAATTTGGCGTATGTTGATTTCAGCGGTTCTGATTTGAAGAAATCAGTTTTCTTTTATTCAGCTCTTAATGGCGCGAATTTGAGTAATACAGATCTTACAGATTCGATTATGGGACTTCCTGACGATTTAGGGATAGGAAATCCACTTGCAGGAGTAAATCTGAGTGGTGCAGATATGACTGGGATGGCAGGGGTAGCCAATCTAAGTGGGCTTGAGTTGGGGAATGCGACTTGTCCAGATGGGTCTGCTGCTAATGTAACAAATTGTGCTTCTGGCCTAATGCAGATACCTCCAGAACATGTGATTGAGATTCTTGCAGAACAATCGACCATTTCAGTTGAACAGTCTGAATTCAACGTTGAACTCAATCATCTTGGCCGTCATCGATATCTTCCAGGATTACCATCAGCAGAGGCTGAAGATAAACTAATTATTGGCGAGTCAACTTATCGAATTCTCACAGATATGGATGCGAATTCCACCATCACTTCCACTACGTGGTATTTCTGGGTTGGATCTGGAAACGAACATTTAGCGGATTCTGATGCTGATGGATTAACCACTCTACGAGTTCAGATTGAGTCCAATGAATCAGTAACTGGAGTTTCAGATCTGACATCTGCAAGAGAAGCAGTTGAACGAAATGGTGGCTTAATTTTCGGTACACCTGGTTTGCTTAGTTTACAATTCGTTGTAGCAGCAATAGGTTCTGTAGCCTCCGCCTTTGTATTCCTTTCACTTGTTCTATCTCAGAGGAAGAAGGAGATGGCTATCCTTCAGGCAATTGGTGCTAGCCCTCGACAAGTTATGAGATTGGTTTTGTTTGAGATTTTGGCCATAGTGATTGCGAGTATGTTGCTCGGCTTGATTTTGGGTGCTGGAGTGGCTCAATCATTCAATGGATTTTTCTCAATATTCGGATTCATCTTCCAAATTTTCGGCGGTGCATCAACCGTTATTGAAAGAGAATTAATCTGGCCATGGTTCGATTTAGCGATGGTCAGTGTTGCCGTGTTGGTTGCAGTAGTTTTGGCATTGACATTGACTACTGCTAAGGCTTTGAGATCAGATCTTGCAATTGTTTTGAAGGGGGAGTGATTCATGGTAAAGGAACGAGATACACCTGAACCAATTCAACTATCTGAATCGAAAGAGGATGAAGTTCATCCTGTATTAGAGGCTAGGAATTTGTATCATGTCTACACTTCAAATGAGGAAGATGGAAATGTTGTGGCACTTCGAGGTCTTTCTGTTTCAATCAAAGCAGGAGAAGCAGTTGCAGTGGTTGGACCATCAGGTAGTGGAAAGTCAACTCTGCTGAAGGCTTTGGGTGGACTCATGAAGCCGAGTGCTGGGTCCGTCTATCTAAATGGACAAAATATGACTCGCATTACTGGATCTGATTTGGTTCGTCTCCGCCAAGAAACAGTATCATTCATTTTCCAAGAAGGAAATTTGTTGCCAGATCTCAATGCTTTGGACAATATTGCACAACCACTCAGACACTCTGGCATGAGATCAAAGGAAGCCAGAAAGAAAGCAATGGAGATGTTGGAATCACTAGGAATAGCCGATCGAGCATCCTCCCTTCCCCCTACTCTTTCGGGCGGAGAAGCACAGAGAGTAGCTATTGGTAGAGCTCTAATCACGAATCCCAAGGTCATCCTAGCTGATGAGCCAACAGGTGCACTTGACCCCATTACTGGAAGACGTATCATTGATCTCTTCCGTGAATTGAATAAGAATTCAGGAGTTGCCTTCCTTATCGTGACTCATAGCCGTGAGATTTCATCCTTTGCAAATCGTGCATTGGAACTTCGAGATGGGAGATTTGTAGCCCAACATGGTAACGATGTTGACGACCTTGATCTTGCCGCTACTAGGGAACTTTTGATTGATGATACTGGTACACTTTCCATGCCCCCTGACATGCTTGCTACATTGGGTGGGCCTGGAAGGTTTGAGGTACAAGATATCGAACGAGATTCTATTCGAATAGAACGAGTTGATGAGGAAAGATTGCAGATTGATGAAGGGACTGAGATGATTTTGGCACCCACCTGTCCTGCTTGCGCACACGACTATGAAAAATCCACTGATGAAGAGTGCCCTTCTTGTGGTTCAACACGGCCACTTGTGGCCTCTTCTTGATTTATCAATTTGTGAATTGAAACGCCGCATCATTTACGGCATTAACTGACGGGGAGAGTCCATGTACAATCCATTCGACACTTTGACACATTGGAGTATCGATAAACCAAAGTCAGCAGTAACGGCCTTTCTGACTCTTGTTTTACTGTTGTCGATGTTTGTTGCTGGACCGATTCCAGAATCACTTGGAGTCGGAATTGAGTTCGATAATTCGGAGGACGCATTTTATCCCGATCGAAAGATGAATGAGGATGTTGATTTACTCTATGAAATTGAGGAAACATACACTTCATCCATCGATATTGTTCGTCTTCTTGTTGAATTTGAACAAGGTGATTTGAATAATGATTCTACATGGGAAATGTTGGCCGATTTAGAAGCAGAGATGCATGAACATTCTGATTCTAGTGCACATAGACTGGAAACCGGAGCAGGTTCAGTCCTTGGTCCTGCATCTGCCGCTTATGGATGGTCGATGATGGTAGATCCAAATGATGCAGCATGGCTTGATTCCATTGACGCAGCATTTTCTGAGGTATACAACTCTACGGGAGACAATATTTCTTCCAATCTTGATCTTGCCATCAATACAACCCTTTCTGCACCAATGACAATGCCTACAGCCAATGCAACCAATCTACGATCTTGGTCACCTACAGACGATTGGTTAAATCGTTTAGATTCTGGTGAAAATAGAACGGTTCGCTTCAATACAGCCATGGCCAATATTACCAATATGCAACATATTACTATTGGCAGTAATATTACTGGACATAATCCAGAGTTAGCTGGAAAAATTGCTGCTTTACAAGGTGCTTTTGGGGGAATTATGGGATTCCATTCTGCTATGCAGGATATTCCTTATCGTGATCTAATTGTTGCTTCATTCCCATCGAAGGAATCTTCGGACATCGGTTTCGTAGACATTCCAGAAGAAGAGCGTTGGAATCGAACTGACATGGCTACAATCTCAATGTTTGTTGATACTGATTTGGCTTCTTGGGGAGATGCAGAGGGGTGGAACTCATCCGAAGTGAATGAGGACCAGTTAGCAGCGACCAAGTTAATCGATACAGAGGTGGAAAATTGGACTTTAGAACTTGCTTCCCAGGGTCAAATCATTTCAGGATCCCAAGCTAGTGTAGCAGGCTTGTCCTTTGCTTATTTTGCGAATGCTCAGACTGCAAAAGTCGGTGCAGAAATTGGACAGTTACTAGGAATGTCTGTCCTCCTACTCACAATCATTTTGTTCACTCAATTTAGAACTGGACGTGATACTGCATTGGTTTTGTTTGCTACTATTCTAGGAATTCTGGGAACATATGGAATCAGTGGAATTCTAAATTTAACCTTCAATGCAGCAATGAATTCAATCCCAATTCTTCTCATTGCTATCGGTGTCGATTATGGGATACACGTGGTTGCTCGTTATCGAGAGTTACTCAGAGAAGAGGAAGAAAAGGATAATGTGGAACGCGAAACTCTTCGCGATTTTTCAAAGGAAATGAGAATTCATGCGATTCGAAGAGGTTCGATTCTTACCTCCGGTGCATTGTTGATTGCAATTTTTACGGATATGGTGGGATTCCTTTCTTTCCGTTTTTCTAGTCAGAAATTCCTTATTGATTTTGGAACAGTAATAGCAGTTGGTTTGTTCATGATTTATCTCCTTTCAATTACATTACTTCCTGCATTATTGACCTTAATGCCTCCTGCCAAACTTCGAATTAAGAAGGCAGCACGAATTGAGCCAGGTCCGATCAGTAAACGATTTGGAAGTCTAACATCAAAGCCATTTTCAGTCCTCCTAGTTGCATTGATTTTATCGATTCCAGTTGGATATGGAATTACATCACTGGAAGTTGGATTTGATACTAGAGACCAGTTGGATGAAAGTATTCCCGTAGTCGAGGATTTCTTGGTTCTATCAGATCGCTATGAGGCATCACCTGCCCCTATCTACGTGAGATTCATCCCTTCTGGTGAATTATTCTCTGCAGATGGTTGGACACAAATAGGAAGTATCGAAGATACTGTTCGAACTACAGATGGTTCATCCGATGTTATTTCATTGCGAACTACTTTGGAATCTTCAGCGTCTTCAAATCCTTACTTGGATGAGATATTGCAGTCTTTGACATCAGAACCGGACAATCAGAGCAATTGGGAAACCCTCTCGTCATGGGTTTTCATGAATGAGACTGGAAGGGATCTCACCGCTCGTTTCGTTCCTGATCAAGGTGGCCAGACGGTGATTCAATTCTCAGCTTCAACTCTTGATTGGAGTGACACGGTTGAATTTGAAGGAAGGTTGTCTTCAGCTCTCAATGAATTGGAAATAGACGGGGAAGTAGGAGTAGCAGGCCGGCCATTGATTCTCGCTCAAGTCACAGAAGGAGTAGCATCTGCGGCTGTGATGTCTACTGGAATAGTCGCCGGTGTAATTCTAATCATGTTGATTGGACTTCAGCGGGTGGAACAAAAAGAGAATCGTAGAGGATTGATTACAGGTGTTTTCATGTGGATTCCACTTGGAATTGTTGTCGTCTGGGTTTACGGTTTAATGGGGATTTTGGGTTATGAATTGAATGCTCAAACG
>JASLJW010000157.1 GCA_030747885.1 Candidatus Thalassarchaeaceae archaeon | reverse complement strand
TTGGCCAGACGCACTGTATGGCGAATGTCGATGATTGAAGGGGCATCCTTCGGCAACGGTCATATGCGTCCAGTGGCCGAGTTGGATAATCGAGGGGGGTTTGTTCGATTCCATGTTGGAACTAGAGGGGAAGACCGCACTAATTTTCGGAGTGGCATCCGAAGATTCGATCGCTTGGGCGATTTGTCAGCATTTAGCGAAGGCTGGATGTCGCTTAATCCTTGGATTTCAGCCAAGATATCGAAGTAGATTGTTTCAACTCAAGGACCAATTGGATTCAATTGATGCCTTCTACCCCTGCGATGTTGCTACTGACGAACAAACAAAGGAATTCTTTGATGAATGGCAAAAAGAATCTCCGGGTGCGAAAGCAGATATTGTGGTTCATGCAATCGGTTTTGCACCTCGTGAAACATTTGATCGACACATGCTTTTCAACGAAATGGATTCCATTGATTTAGCAATGAGAATCAGTGCGCATTCGTTGCAACGTCTGATGAGGCATTCGGTTCCCTATCTGAATGATGGGTCGTCGACGATTACTCTCACTTATGCTGCTAGTACTCGTTATGTTCCAAACTATGGGGTAATGAGTGTAGCAAAAGCAGCTTTGGAGTCATGGGTTAGAGAACTTGCTGCCCGCCTAGGAGAAAGTGGCCATCGAGTGAATGCCATTTCAGCAGGGCCGATAAAGACTCTAGCAGCAGGAGGGATTCCTGGATTTGATAGAATATTGAATCATGTTGAGAGAAATTCTCCACTCAGGCGGAATACTACTCAAGATGACGTTGCTGGAGCTGCAGTTTGGCTCGCAAGCCCTCTTAGTGGAGCTGTGACCGGTCAAATTCTGCATGTAGATTGCGGTTATAGCATTACAATGGTCCCGGAGAGCATCAATGATTGAGAGGTGTTTCTATGCAACTTGATGAAGCCCCTCAGGACCCTTTTGAACCGATTGCAATTATTGGTTTAGGGGCAATTCTCCCAGATTCAAAGGATGCGCTTTCATTTTGGCAAAATGTCCTAGATGCAAATGTATCAATAGAAGAAATACCTGATGGTAGATGGGTAGTTTCAGATCATTGGTTGGAAGGGGGCCCCAAGAATATCCCTGAAGGGAAGACCTATTCTCGAATTGGTGCATTCGTAAAGGGATACGAGTTTGATTGGAAGAGGTGGCGTGTTCCTCCAGGCACCCTAACTCAGATTGATCTTAGTCAACAATGGGCAGTTTCTGTTTCTGCTGCAGCTCTAGAAGATGCAGGATATCTGGGGGATGAATCAGGGAAAACGTTTCCAAATGCGAGGACGGGAGTCGTCTTTGCTAATGCTTTAGGGGGAGAAAATCGAAATCTTTCAAATCATCGAGTTTGGGCTGATTCATTTGCACGGAAAGCGGTACAAGCAGGCATGCCTAAAGATTCAGTTGATGCATTCAAAGAATCAATTACTGAAGGTGTCCCTCGAGTTGATGAAGATACCATGCCTGGAGAATTGGCAAATGTTGTAGCAGGGAGGGTTGCAAATTTACTTGACCTCCAAGGACCAAATTATGCTACTGATGCCGCATGTGCGAGTACATTTGCTTCAGTATTGGATGCTTGTCGTTTACTTCAATCAAGACAAGCTGACCTCATGATTGCCGGAGCCTCAGATCGAACAATGGATCCTGCAACTTTTGCTAAATTTAGTGCCATAGGCGCCCTTTCAGCATCTCATTCAACCCCATTTGACGCAAATGCAAATGGGTTTGTGATGGGTGAAGGAGCAACCGCTTTTGTTCTAAAACGACTAGATGATGCTATTGATGATCAGGATCAAGTTTACGCAGTTATACGTGGATTAGGGGCTAGTAGTGATGGGCGTGGTAAAGGAATTACAGCCCCTAGTACTAGAGGTCAAATTCAAGCTCTTTCTCGAACATATCAACAGGCGGGATATAGTCCAAAATCAGTTGAATTGATTGAGGCTCATGGAACAAGTACAGTTGTTGGTGACGCTACTGAACTCACTTCTTTGTCGGAAGTATTCGGAGAAGGAGCAGTTGTTGGTAGTGTGGCTGTAGGCTCAATCAAGAGTCAGATTGGTCATCTAAAGGCAGCTGCTGGAGGGGCAGGTCTTCTGAAAGCAACTTTCGCCCTACATCATCGAACTATTCCGCCATCTGCTGGTTTTTCAGAACCAAATAACAGTCTAGATTGGGAGAAAATTCCTTTCTTTGTACCTACCGAAGCACGAGATTGGCCAAAACCAAAATCACATCCTAGGCGAGCATCTGTTAGCGCATTCGGTTTTGGGGGTACGAATTTTCATTGTGCGTTAGAGCAATTCGATTCAAAGTTTCATTCGGCTTTAGCCGCAGAATGGAAATTACGTCGAGACGCGTACATGATACGTCCAAAGGCTGGCTTTTCAGATAATGTACTGAAGAATGTATTGAAACAATATGGAATCAAAGATAGAGATGAATTCCTAAAGCACGCTTCAAATTTCGATGCAGATGGAAACGAATACCTGAATAAAAAGGAATTAACCGCTGCTGCTGATGCGTATTCCAATCAGGACGGAATGGATTGGGAGGAACTCAAAGGGATTGAGGGGGGTTTACTTCTCCTAAATGCAGAAACTCAAGATGATCTTCTTGAACTTATTTCAAAAACAAGTTCGATTTTATTCGATGGGACTCCTACATTCGATGATAATCCAACAGGACGGCGACTTTCATCTGTATTACCTGAAGTATCCAAAGCATTTGAGGCAAAAGGAATCCGTTTAGCCATCGTTGCTGATTCTTGGGCAATTTTAGAGAAACGCATTAAGATGGTTTCAGACTCCATAAATGATCGAGAAAAATGGCCTTTCCTCGGTAAACAGAATATTTTCATCTCTGATTCACCCCCCCTTACAGATGATGATTTACTGGCACATATGTATCCAGGACAAGGTAGTCAATATGTTGGAATGACTCTTGATTTATCCAAGCGATTTCGTGTAATCAAATCTACATGGGAAGAGGCTGATGTTGTGATGAATAATATCATTGGAGAGCCACTTTCAGAATTTGTGCTTAGAGAAAATCTAACAACGGAACAGAAAATTACTGCTGAAGAGAAACTCAAGCAGACCGAATATACTCAACCTGCAATGTTAACTGCGGATCTTGCCATAGAACGACTCTTGAATCAGCATGGGATTCAACCAGACATGGTTGCAGGACATAGCCTAGGAGAATACGCTGCCCTAATGGTATCAGGAATCTTACGTTTCGAAGATGCATTGCAAGCAGCCGCAGCTAGAGGTACCGAAATGGGTAGTGTTGTCGTTCCTGATCGAGGAATTATGGCATCTGTAACTGCACCATTGGAAATGATAGAATCTGTTTTGTCAGAATCAGAAGGTTATGTCATTGCAGCGAACAAGAATTCTCCAAACATGTCTGTTATTGCCGGGGAAACTGAACCAATGAAACAAGTAATGGCGAAATTTGAAGCAGCAGGTGCAACTGTAGTTCAACTTCAAACTAGTCATGCATTTCACAGTAAAATTGTCGCACCAGCAAATGAGCCGCTGAGGAAATTCCTAGAAAATTTAGAAATTTCTCTTCCATCAATTCCGATTACTGCAAATGTAGATGGTCAATTCTATCCGAATGAAGTTCCGAAAGGTGAAGATGTAAAATCAGCAATCCTTGAGAAACTTGCTCCACAGATGTCTTCTGCTGTAGAATGGACGACTCAGGTCCAATCTATGCATAAAGCCGGGGCAAAGGCATTCCTTGAAGTGGGTCCAAAGAGAGCATTGGCATTATTTGCCAGTCAGATCCTAGAATCAGAAGATGTCTTGATCAATATTACAAATCATCCGAAAACAGGAGGAATTAACTCCTTTTTCGGTGCTCTAGGTATGTTGGCAGTATCAGGAAAGTGCCCTGAAATTCATTCTCTAAACTCAAATATCCATACAGATGCATTCAGAGCCGATCCAGTTAATTCAGCAGTTGGTACGACCCAGGATAATTCTGAAGAAGAAGAATCTCTACGTATTCGTGCTCGTCCACTCCCTAGTGTGACTTCATCTTCGAACGAAACATCATCTGTTGGCACTTCAAATTTGATGGCGAAATCAAATTCGATGGAAATGGAAACTGAATTTCAAGCCAATCGGCGAATTACAACTACCATCGCCAACATTTTTTCTAAACATGTTGGTTTTCCTGCCGCAGTATTAGTTGGGGCAGTATCACTAAAGGAGATTGGAGTTGATGCAGAAACTAGTGCGTCAATTGCTCGAGAAATAATTTCAAATCATCAGGTTTCGGATTCTGACCCTACTTTGTTTACTTCAATTCAAGATTTTACTGATTGGATTGAAGTAATTCCGCAGATGCAATTTACAAGTTCAGAAAACACACACACTGGAACTGTAATCTCCTCTCCCCCAGTAGTTTCTGGAATTTCATTGGGACTTCCGGGCCTTGATGAGGTGTTTGACTCTGAAGGTTGGGACGCAATTTTGAGTGGCAAGAATCTCATTTCTGAATTACCTGAAGATTTGAAGGAAAAACTTCTCGAAAAACGTATTGTTCGTCTTGTAAAAGAAGAAGATGGGACTGCGAATCTAGTTCCTGCAGATACAGTAGATACAATTCCACAACTAGCCGGAAGAGGTGGATATTTCGACCTCTCAGAACAATATGGAATTGATTCGCATTTAGTTGATGCATTCGACATTGCCACATCTCTTGCATTTGCTGCAGGTCTTGAAGCACTCACAGATGCAGGTTTACCACTGATTCCTGTAGAACAAACCAATAGTGCAGGTAAGAGGGTCATTCGTCGTTGGTCCCTACCTGATGGAGAAAGAGATAGAACTGGTGTGATTTTCGCATCTGTTTTCCCAGGTTTACAGAAAGTCATTGATCATGCATTGAATAATGGCCAAGTAAATGAAGGGCATTTCGATAGAAAATATCTCTTACAAGTCCTTTCAATGGGGCATAGCCAATTCGCAAATTGGATTGGTGCAAGAGGACCTAATCTTGCAATAAACAATGCTTGTGCATCTACTCCTGCAGCCTTTGCAATTGCAGAAGATTGGATGGCTACAAATCGTTGTGATCGAGTCATAATTGTTAGTGGAGATGACCCTACTGGAGATAGTTTGATGCCCTGGATTGGAGCAGGGTTTGCAGCTGCTGGCGCTCATGCAATGGGCAATGAAGTAGACAAAGTCGCCCTACCATTCGATGTCCGTCGCCATGGGATGTTGTTGGGAATGGGGGGTGCAGCTTTTGTTCTAGAACGAAATGAAAATGCAAAGGAACGGGGAGTTACCCCTTATGTCGAAATACTTGGAGCAGAGATTGCAAACAGTGCATTCCATCCTACTCGATTGGATACAGAACATGCATCCCAAGTGATGGAACGTTTCGTCGCAAGAATGGAAGAGAAATGGAATCTTCATAGAGATTCACTAGTAGATAATATGACATTCATGTCTCATGAGCCATATACTCCACCTAGAGGAGGATCAGCCTCTGCAGAAGTTTCGTCACTTCGTTCAGTTTTTGGTGACGGGGCTTCTCGAATCTTGATCACGAATGGAAAGGGGTATACTGGACACCCCATGGGTGTTGGACTCGAAGATGCAATCGTAATTCGAGGTCTTGCAGCAGGACGGCTTCCTCCTATAGCAAACTTCTCTGAAGCAGACCCCTCTCTAGGCGAACTCAATCTTTGCACTGGTGGCGAACACGACCTCACTTACGCTCTCCGTCATGGAGCAGGTTTCGGTAGTCAAATTGCACTTACATTCCTCAAGAGAATTGCTCTATCAGACACTGCTCGTTTTACTCCTGGAATGATTGAAAATTGGGTTCAAGAACAAACTGGTTCTAATTCCATACATCTTCGTCTACTTGATAGAAAGCTGGTAGCATATCTAGACCCTGATGACGATTTAATTGGCGGCATAGGAGGAGAGATATTGAAACTTGAATCTTCTTCGGGACATGTGGAAATTCCTGAAATTGTTTCTGAGCCAGAAGTTGAAGAGAATTCCCCTACGAAGCCTCTTGATGAAAAACCAGTATCGCCCGAAGTATCGTCATCTATTGGATCAGATGTTGAGAAGGAGGTCCTAGATGTGGTTGCTGAAGCAACTGGTTATCCTGCTGAATTCTTAGAATTAGATGCAGATATGGAGGGGGAACTCGGAATTGATTCGATTAAACAGGCCGAAATTATGGCGGAACTAAGAGAGAAATATGGAATCCCAGTCGATGATTCATTCCAATTACGTGAATACCCTACTCTAGGGCATGTAATTGGATACGTTACTTCATTTGGTAATTCTAGTATTATTGATCAACCCGCCACTATTGAAGCATCTGAAGATGAGGATTCTCCAGAAGAGATTGTTGAAGAGGATTCTATTTCTGAACCGTTAACTGAATTATCTGATGCAGTAGTTGATGGTGTTCTTGCAGTGGTTGTAGAACATACGGGATATCCTGCTGAATTCCTTGAGATGGATGCAGATATGGAGGGAGAATTAGGAATTGATTCCATTAAACAGGCCGAAATTATGGCCGATTTAAGGAATCGATTCAGTCTTCCTGTGGATGAAGAATTCCAACTTCGAGATTATCCCTCTCTAGGGCACGTAATAGCATACATTGGTTCATTTTCAATAACCGATGTTGCTCCAAATCTAACGACTGACGAGGTTGAAGAGCCAATGTATTCAGATGATGAGGAAGAACTACTTCCAACTCCAACTATTGAAAGAGAATTTTCAGAAGTTCAAGCTAAACGGTTTCAAGTCGAAGTTGAACCATGTGAATGGTCTTCTCCTGAACCTCTTGACCTAGAAGGAAGAAGCATTGTAGTGACTGATGATGCATGGGGAATTGCAGGGACATTGTGTGAAGCATTGGAAAATCGAGGAATTGAGGCAATACGAGTTTTCCTTGACCCCAGTGTCTCAAGTGGTCCAATTAGAGAACAAGATGGAGAAGTAGATGTCCTAAGAATCGCTCCATCCAACATCGAACAAATGGAAGAATTAGGGCAAGTTGTACGTTCAATAGCACCTCCTGCAGGAATCATACATTTGGCTCCAGTTCGTTTAGCTGGAGTTCCTTGGGAAGACCCAACGACAAGTACACATCTTGACTATTCGGTTACAGCACTCTTCAATATCCTCAAGTGTTTAGACAATGACTTGAATTCAGCAGAATCAGGATTGGTTGCTTCTGTATCTGCCTTGGATGGTAGACATGGTATTGGAGGTGCTCGTTTCAATTCGATATCAGCGGGAGCGCATGGTGGAGTGAAGAGTTATGGTCGAGAACGCCCACATCTAAGATGTCGAGCAATTGATCTTGATCCTAGTTTATTGGCCGAGCCTGAAACTTTAGCAGAGATGTTGTTGACCGAATTATTTGAACAAAATACTCCTCGAGAATTATCTGTTGAACGAGATGGAACCCGTTACAGATTGAGTTTGTTTGAAGAAGAGTTGGAAGTGGTACAATCTCCACTTACTTCTGATGATGTTTGGGTCGTATCTGGCGGTGCAGCAGGAGTTACTGCTGCTTGTGTAATTGAAACCGCAGAAAGATCAGAAGGGGCGGATGCTCGTTTTATTCTTCTTGGCCGTTCACGTTTGAATGCCGAACAAGCTTCAATGCTAAATGCAACTCATGAAGTCCTGGAGCAGGAAAAATCTGCACTTCGTGAAAGAATGATGGAGGAATCTGGAGACAAGGTTTCCTTGAAAGAATGGAATGATGAATGGGGTAGATGGCTTAGAGGTTTAGAAATTCATCGAACATTAGAAGCAATTCGTTCTACTGGGAATAATGCAGACTACCTCAGTGTTGATGTGACTGATTCTGAATCTACTGTGAAAATACTGCGTAACGTTAGTGAAGAACTGGGGCCTGTAACTGGAATTATTCATGGGGCAGGAATTGAGGATTCCACTCCATTTGAGAAAAAGGAACCTTCAATGATGAAACGGGTTCTTTCTGTTAAGGTAGATGGATGGAGAAATATTGTCACTGCATTGGAAAAAGATCTCCCTCAAATGAAATTCCTCTGTTCCTTTACTAGTATCGCTGGACGTCAAGGAAATGCAATGCAATTTGGGTACTGTGCTGCAAATCAAATTCTCGATGTTGAAATGGCAAGAATTGCTGCCCATGAAGAAGCGCCCAGAGCGGTTGCCATCGCTTGGGCCCCATGGGGTGAAATCGGAATGGCAACACGTGGTTCATTGGAATCTATTTTTGAAAGTGCAGGAATAGATATGATTCCAGCAAAACAAGGAGCATTGAGGTTTGCGGATGAGGCTCTCCGGAATGGGAAAAGAATGGTCATGGTAGCTGGTTCATTGGGTGCTCTCGATGATGAAGATTCAACACGACCACCGCCTCAAAGAGTACCTGATGAGATCGCTGAACTTATCTCCGACACAATGAGATTCCCCTATGTGGGGCGAATCGAATCTTTTGATCCCTATTCTGAAATCGTGGTGTCTTCTGTTATTGATGTGAAAAATCAACCACATTTGGAAGATCATGCCATAGATGGCGTCGCATACATGCCTGGAGTCATGGCCATGGAAGCTTTCGCTGAGGCCGCTAGACTAATGTGGCCAATGTGTGCTATTGATGGATTTAATGAATTAGAATTCGGCCTTCCAGTAAAAGTCACAAAGGACTCTAAATCTATTCGAATTCATGCTAAATTTGAGAGACAGGATGACAATCACATCTGGATTCGATGTCGTTTAGAAACTGATCTAATGAATTCTGAAGGGGATGTATTTGGGGAACCAAAAACACACCACAGAGGGGTTGTTAGAATGCTGAAGTCAGGGGGTAATGCTGAACGAGTAGATTCAATCAATCTAGGTGAAGTTACATCCGGTTCGGCTATTCATGGCCCTAAATTTGTCTATGATCGAATGTTCCATGGCCCTAGATTCCAAGTACATGGTGGAGTCATTGGTGGAGTCTATGTGGATGGAGACAGGGGATTAGATGGTCATGCACTTACTCGTGATGAATTGCCAAAGAATGATTTGTTTGCAGAAGAAATAGGTGGAGGACAAATGAAATTAGAATCATTACCAATGTTGGTAGAAGCTTGTTTCCAGAACGCAGGGTTAGTTTCTATGGAGATAGATGGTTTAGAATCTCTACCGATTGGAATTGAACATGTGGATCTAGATGTTGAAGCACTGAGAGGTCCATTGAGAATACGATCTGTCCGTCGTTCTGGTAGTGATGAAGGAGTAACAACCCATGATGCTGTAATTGTGAATGAGAATGGAGATGTTGTGGTCCAACTCAAGAATCTTCGATTGAAGGGAATGGCGCCATTGAAAGATGAGGTTCGATTCACATTTACCGACATATGAGGAATTTCTATGGTAGAAATCCCATGGACTCCAATCCATGAACCAATTTTCCTAGATTTAGACGATGGAATTACTTGTTGTGTTTTACGACTCCCTGCAAATCCAAGAAACAACTCAATTTCTAATGTCACACTTGCTCATTCAGAAGAGAGAATGACCCCCAAACGAAAAGAGCAGCATGCAGCAGGACGTTTTTGCCTTTCAGAAGCAAGTAGAAAAGAAGGCATTACTGGCCAAATTAGCCTTTCAGAAAATTTTCCATTGAAACTTGAAACCTCAATTGGAATGGTGCCTGTAAGCATTTCTCATAGTGATTCTCTCGCTGTCGCAGTGATTGGAAGAGGCTATTCTCAAATTGGTGTTGATTTGGAACCAACAGATCGGCAAATTCGCAACTCAATTCTAGATCAATTTTGTACTCCAGAAGAAATTGATTCCCTATCTAGTGAATCTTCAGATTTTCATAGATTGAACGTATGGATGGCTAAAGAAGCAGTTTCAAAGGCAACCGGTCAAGGAATGGCTACTGCCAAGGAAATCAAAATTGACGGTGAATTTGCAGGTTATCAATCGAAAAATTATAGATTATTCCAAAATGAATTTGAAAACCATTTCATCATGATAGCTGTACCTTATTCTGATTCATCTATTGAAAGTTGAATCTGTTCCCGTGTGGGAACCAATACCAACAATATTCCAATTAAAAAGAGGCAACACAACCACATCACAAAATCTCCAGGTACTTTATCTGCGGGAGTTGCGCCTTCTAGAATACTAAGATAAAGTCCAGAATTGGTGGGCAGGAACAGAAAAATCATGGCCAATCCAAGGATCTGTCTAGGTCTCATGCCACTCCGAGTAGTGGCTCTGATTTGATTTATTCCCGTGCAGATTGTTGCTAAATTAGTTGTAAGTAATCGTATGATCAATCTCCATCATCCAGAGTTCGTAGCCGCTGATGCCGTCGTCCGCCTCAAAGTAGAGTCGTGTGCCAATGACTGTGATGTCGTTCGCATATCCACCGGTGCTCCCGCTGTGGATGTCCGCTGCCTGCCAAGTCGAGCCGTTGGTTGTCTCGTGTACCCACAGTTCTCTGCCGCTGCCACCGCCGGCCGCCTCAAAGTAGAGCCGTGTGCCCATGACTGTGATCTCGTCCACATTCGCATTGCCGCTGCCGCTGGAGATGTCCACTACCTGCCAAGTCGAGCCGTTGGTTGATTCGTGCGCCCACAGTTCGTAGCCGCTGCTGTGGTCTGTCGCCTGAAAGTAGAGCCGTGTGCCCATGACTGTGATCTCGTCCACATTCGCACTGGGGGTGGGGGACGTGGCGATGTTCGCTACCTGCCAAGTTGAGTCGTTGGTTGACTCGTGCGCCCACAGTTCAAAACCGCTGCCTACACCGGCAGCGGTGCAGGCCTGAGGGGTTCCGCAGGTCGCCTCAAAGTAGAGCCGTGTGCCCATGACTGTGATGTGATCCGCAAAGCCATCGCCGATGCCGCTGTAGATGTCCGCTACCTGCCAAGTCGAGTCGTTGGTTGACTCGTGCGCCCACAGTTCGTAGCCGCTGAACGCATCGCCGCGCGCCTCAAAGTAGAGCCGTGTGCCCATGACTACGAATCCATTCGGGAAACTGCCGGTGCTCCCGCTGTAGATGTCTGCTACCTGCCAAGTTGAGCCGTTGGTTGTCTCATGCGCCCACAGTTCGTAGTCGAAGCCGGTGCTGTCATCGTTCGCCTGAAAGTAGAGCCGTGTGCCCATGACTGTGATGTCGTTCGCATGCCCAGGGGTGCTGCCGCTGGAGATGTCGGCGATGCGAGTGAATACGAAGTTACTACAGTAGGTCGTGGTGTAGTCCACCTCTCCAGATTCCAGGACACCGTTCTGTGCTGTGCCTCCTCCGTCTCCATTATCAAGTCCCTGCGCGATAATCCTGCCTCCGTTGGAGCATGCTTGGAGGGTTGGTGTTGAGATACTTGTGAGCATGGTGTTGGGTGAGGCACTACCGTCGGCACCATTGCAGATGTAAGTTGTATAATCAATCTCACTAGATTCGAGAGATCCGTTTTTATTGTCGTCGACTCCAACATCGATTTGGACTCCTCCATCTGGACAATGAGAATTACCTGTACTCAGAGTAGTAGTTACCGCTAGTGTTGTATTACCATCAGCCCCCGCAGCGCCATTAGTACCGGAATTGCCTTCAAGAGAATCTAAGAAGTCTTGTTCACTTCCTGTGTTTCCATTATTTAGCCAGATTTGATAAGCGCTGTCTCCGTCAGCACCATCTCCTCCATTGCAGATGTAAGTTGTATCATCAATTTCACTCGATTCGAGAACTCCGTTATTATTGTCGTCTACACCAACATCGATTTGGACTCCTCCATCTCCCCAACAATTAGAACTAGATGAACTCAGATTAGTCGTTACCGTTAGTGTTGCATTACCATCAGCCCCCGCAGCGCCATTAGAACCATCAGTACCATTGCAGATGTAAGTTGTATAACCAATCTCACTAGATTCGAGAGATCCGTTTTTATTGTCGTCGACTCCAACATCGATTTGGACTCCTCCATCTGGACAATGAGAATTACCTGTACTCAGAGTAGTAGTTCCCGTTAGTGTTGTATTACCATCAGCCCCCGCAGCGCCATTTGCACCTGGTGCTCCATTTGTTCCGTTGGTACCATCAATCCCTGCAGATCCAGTTAGGTCAACAGCTGTCCATCCCAAGAATCCACAGACTTGGAAGGCCCCATCACTGGAAACAAAGTAGATCTGACCCTGCAAATCTGCATTGCACTCAGGTAGACCACTCTCAGCAATGACGAGATGTAGGGTGGAACCGTCAGCTCCATCTGCTCCATCTGCTCCATCTGCTCCAGGAGGTCCTTCTGGCCCCTCGGGCCCTTGGAGTCCATCGGTTCCATCAGATACACATCCAGCCAATGGCAACAGTATCATCAGCAAGCCAAGCAAAATAGCGGATAGTTTTCGGTTCATTGTTCATTTTCTAAACTGAATACAAATAATCGTTGTCATCTAGAAAGTAACGATGTGAAAAGGTGCGTCCGCCGGGATTTGAACCCGGGACAAGAGGTTGGAAACCTCTGGTGATAACCCCTTCACTACAGACGCGCAGACCTCGCGAATCGTTTCTTGGTCTTATTCAATTCGGTTGAATTGAATTGGGTTAAAGACGAATATTCTTGTGTCTATTCATTACTCTCGGGTCATGAGGCAGGTCAAAGCATCCTCTATTCCGGTGGTTCCGGAAGATTGTCTGTTGATTCCTTTATTTCCGTTAGGTGCATTGATGCCTGGGGAAAATATGCCGTTACGAATCTTTGAACCCCGGTACAAACAGATGCTAGATGATTGCATTCTTGGTGACGGCATGTTTGGAATCCTTCCTGAGAATCCAGATGGTGGGAGAATCAGGGGTTGGGCTGCTCCCTCTTCTTTTGGTTGCATTGCTGAGATTACAGGTTTGCATGAAATAGGTTCCAATCTTCATCTAATTGCTGTAGGGATGACTCGTTTTGAAATCCTTGATGTTTTGGAACCTGCTTTAGATGCCCAAGACTTTGGGGATTCTTTTCCTTCGGTTGATGAACTAACAGATTTGTACATTGATGAGGTACCCGATGGGAAATTGTATCTTAGAGGAATCGTGAGACCAATCGGCACTCCTCAGGGAAATATTGACGGAGAAAGATGGAATCGTCTATTGGTGGAATGGTCGAAACACATCGTTGAAGTTGGTTCAACATTCGGAGGAATTGATCTAGAGCCATTGGATATCCTCGAACAACTCTCATCGACATTTGGCAATCCTACTCCTGATTCCTTATTCAGTGTAGCAGCATCTTTGGTTCAAGATCTTGATTTACAGATGACGGTATTGAGTTCAGAAAATTTAGAAGAAATTGCGGATTCAATTGAGACTTCAATTAGGAATGGACAAGCCCGTCTACGGTTTATTGGACAAATGATTGAAGAATCTACATTTTTTGAAGAGGAATAACAGGCTACGGGTTCAAGAGGGTTAGACTCTGGCCGTCAACTGGTGAGTTAGATGTCGGAGGCAGGGATTGCACTGGATTCATCTGATTTAGAGGATGAGGAACAGATTGTAGGTCGGAAAATATACCGAATTATCCCCTACATTCTTGCCTATTGGAAAAGAGCCCTAGGGGGAATTCTCAGCAATGGGATTGCTAGAGCATTTGATTTGATTCCGTTCGTAGCTATTGGAATGGCAACCGATTATTACACAAAGGGAGTCTACACTAGTGAAGTAGTAGAATCCCTAGTTGGAGCAAATCCAGAAATTGGTTTTGGTCTATTGATTTTTGCCGGTTTTGCGGGATTAG
Organism: Candidatus Thalassarchaeaceae archaeon; assembly: GCA_030747885.1. GTDB lineage: Archaea > Thermoplasmatota > Poseidoniia > Poseidoniales > Thalassarchaeaceae > MGIIb-N2. Next base: position 14,943 of record JASLJW010000157.1, on the reverse strand, counting down.
CAATTTCTCAGGGAACAAGTGATTATTTGTGGCAATCTACGGCTTACAAGGTTCAGCACGACATTCGAATGGATGCTACATCTAGATTAATGGCCATGGAAGCTTCATATTTTGAAATTCGCCAATCGGGTAATCTAATGTCCGTTTTATCAGCAGATGTTGCTCAACTTGAAGATATTGTTTCTGATTCCAGTACTAGTATAATCAGATTAATTGTGACCTTTAGCACTGCATTTATGATTCTATTTTGGATGTCCTACAAACTTGCATTTGTTTTATTTCTCCCCCTGTTGCTCATTCTCCCTATGGTGATTTGGTTCTCTACACGAGTTCAGAGAAAATACCGAAAACAGAGGGAAAGCACCGGAGGGATTGTCGCAATTCTTGAGAATGTGCTGTCGGGTATTACAGTCGTTCAAGCTTACAACGCAACCGATTATGAGAAAGAACGAGTAAATAGGGAAAGTGGAACATATCGAGACCAAGCAATTTCCGCTTCAGCGATTCGAAATCGCTTCATTCCAGGGATATATTTGGTAGCAGGAATCTCCTTTGGATTATTGGTTAGTGCGGGAGGATGGTTGATTGCAGCAGAAGAAATTACCATTGGACAATTCGTAACATTCTTGCTTATCTCAACTAGAATGACGATGCCTTTGTTCATTATGGGGATGTTAATCAATCAACTTCAGAGAGGAGAGGCTGCATCACGCCGAGTATTCGCACTGATAGATCTAGAGCCATCGATTGTAGATCATGATGGGGCAATCGAATTGGTAAATCGAATTGAAAGTCTAGAATTCGTAGGGGTTTCATTCGCTTACCCTCAAACCGATATTCGAGTTCTGAATGATGTGAATTTTAGTATCGATTCAGGTGGTTTCGTGGGATTGATGGGACATACTGGGGCTGGAAAAAGCACTATTTTGAAACTCATAGAACGGTTTTACGAACCTGATGTTGGTTCTGTTCTTGTTAACGGACAAGATATCAACGAATTCACTCTTGAATCAGTCCGAGAAAGAATCGGTTTCGTATCACAGGATCCTTTCCTCTTTTTCGGAACAATCAAGGAAAATATTGCTTACGCAAGAGAAGTTGAAGACAAAGAGGTAGTATCTGCGTTGAAAACTGCAGGTATTTGGGATTTTGTTTCTGAACTTGATGAGGGAATGGATTCGATGGTTGGAGACCGAGGTGTACGTCTTTCAGGGGGGCAAAGAGCAAGGATCAGTCTTGCTAGAGCACTACTAAAGAATCCTGATGTTCTAATATTGGACGAAGCTTCTGCTGCTTTGGATGCTGAGACAGAAAAGAGAATACAAGAATCGCTATTCGATGGGAATGGTGGAGAACGTTTGACGATTGCAGTGGCTCACCGATTAGCAACAATCCGAAATGCAGACGAAATTATCTCAATGGTAGATGGAGTAATTGTTGAAAGAGGGACTCATGACGAACTAATCTCTTCAGATGGGGTTTATGCTTCTCAGTGGGAAATCCAAACTGGTGCAATCTAGGTGGTTGTGAATGACTGGTTCATCACAAATAGAATGGCAAAAAGTCGAGGGTGCCCAAATAATAATTGGTGGCAGCCGTAGAGGGGTTCTGTTCGGCGAATTAGGGCCAAAGCATGAGTGTTCAGTTCCAAGTTTTCACATTACATCTAGAGCCTATAATTTCGAAGAAATAAGTAAATTGTTTCCAGGTGATGCTACAATCGAAGAACGGCTTCAAAAATCTTCTATTCGACTACCTACTGAAGGAGAATGGGAATTAGCCTTCAATAATCAGTTGCTATCTTCAACAAATGGAATGGAAATTTTAGGGGATTATCTTCCAGAGCGTGGATATTGGGGGCAACCTACAGATGGTCGTCCAAAGGGCCCTCGTGGTTTCCAAATCATTAGGGATTGGAATAATTTGAAGCTTGGTCGACCAAAAACAGGTTTAGTGTTTGAAGACAATCAACCAGTTTCATTTCGATTGGTTAAGATAGACCCTGAAGTAATGAGGTGGGATGGCGACGGTGATCCTCTTCCTGTAGGTCCCGAACCAGTTAGAAGAGCAATTGAAGAATTGTTAATTGCTATTTTCTTAGGTATTCTTCCTTCGTTCGTATGGGCCTTTTTCAATGCAAGGCCAGGCTATATTCAGGAAGGTTGGCCAGGTTTAGTTTTAGGAGGGGTTTTCATTAGTGTCTTCAGTGCAATTTTCTGGCGCCCTTCCTTTCCAATTTTTCGAAAGAAATCTGAATGAAACAATTATCCCCTTGTCCCATAGTTTCTATTCATGGAAACTCCCGTTGACTCGAATGTAATTTTACAGGGAGCCACATCACCTACTCCAGTGCTAGTACCTTTGGAAGAAGAACCTCATGTGATTACGAAAATAATTGGAATAAGTCTCATGTGTGTTGGAGGAATGGGAATGGTTGGTTCATTATTTTCATTTGGAACCATTGGGTTGAATAGTTGGCTATCATCCACAATGGGTCCAGAAGTCGAAGAGGCATTGCTACCTTCCTCGTATTATGCCGCTACTGGGTTGATTGCAATAGTTTCGGGTGCTATTTTTTTGTATTCTGGTTATCAAATTCAAACATATCAGAAAAAAGGTATTTGGATAGCACTTGGAGGCATTTTATTTTCAAACATTGCAAATGTTGGGATTACTTTGTCAGTCGAATTTCCACAAGGTTCTACAGAAATTTATGGGGGAGTTGATGTTCAATTATTCACTCAAGCGACTACTGCATTGGGGTCATTATGTGGAATGGTATTTTGTGGAGTGATTACAATCCTTCCACTTTTCTTTGCGAATCATGGTCTACGTTGATTATATTCTGTTACGATCGTCAATTTGTAATCCTGGATTTCCTGAACGAATACGTTGCCATCCTCTCATGACGCCTATTCCATATGACCAATGCAAGGTGAAGGTCATCAATGGAGCTGCTAATATTGTGAACAACGATCTAGATGGAGATGTACCAAAAAGGGCACCAACCCAACACATTGCAATGTAAAGAGACATCAAGCCAAGAGAGCCATGGAAAAGGATTCGAGAAGGGCTCCAAATTCCATCGAATGTAAACCAAAAAGATGCGTCTGCACCTCCACCTATGGCTCCAGTGATTAGCGCGCTGATTCCAATAAAAGAAAGTAGAGGGAAGAGCCCTACTGCTGAGTGTGTCCACGACCTCATTTCAGGATGAATATTACTAGCTAGAATTCTCACCATTCCATAATTTCCAATTTGTTTTCTGACTCGAGATGGTCCTCTTCTACGATGCCACATTATTGCACTACCATCTTGCCAAAGTTTGTGACCTGCTTTCCGAATCCTGTAATCCAACATTGCATCTTCACATCCTATTGCACCATGATCGAAACCGTTGACTTCTTCCAAAACTGAACGACGGTAAGCTGCATTCACGCCAGGAAGTTGTTCCACCTCTTCCAATTCATCCATAGCTTGATTTCCATAATTTGTTCCTGCTGTAACCCATTTACTGCAGAATGTCACATCAATTACTCGTTGCCAAAATGTGGAATCTTTGACTGGAGCAAAGTTAGGTCCACCTACGCCTGCAACTTCAGGCCTCTCGAACCATTTGATAAGGCTGGAAATCCAGTTTTCAGGAACAATCACATCATCGTCTGTGAAAAAAACAAATTCAGACTCGGTCTTTTCTAAACCAACATTGCAAGCATCTGCTCTTGTACGAACTCCCCCATCATCAATGAATCGAGCGCCCAACGATTCTGCGACTCTTTTTCCTGGATCATTTCCTGGCCCCACGACAACGATTTCCAACTTCCCATCAAAATCCTGTTTGGATAAACCTTGGAGCACTACAGCTAGTTCATCCGAGTTCCTAACGCTTGGAATAAGGACACATACACTACCCTCATCCATGTACTGCCGAGGTAGGTCTCCCTCAAGATTTCGACGGATAGAATATCATCAAATTGTATCATCAATTCGAGGTGCGAGGAAATAAGTCACATTTCCGGCCCCATCAGCGATATCAAAGTTAAGATTTAGAGGATATTTGTCGTCAAAACAAACTTCTACAGATGCAACTACTCCATCTATTACCTTCACAATTGGTTGAAGGTAATTGGTAGAATATGTTGACTTTACAGGTTTTTCAGCAACCAAATCTTCGAGTTGCCCTGCTTCATGAGAAACTGAAACTGAGTCTTGATCTCCTTGTACGTGAAGATTGAATTGACGGGTATCAAGAGAGAGTGTTACTAACTCTCCAACAAGACGTGCTGCTTGGAGGGCTTTGTGTAACTTAGTAGATGCAATCTTCACCTTACTCTTCAGTTCAAGGTCTGGAACCTTTGGATCTTTCATCAATGTGTGATCAATCGGACGAATAGACCGATCAACTTCTCCCACTTTGATATCGAATTGGCCAACAGATGAATCATAATTCACATCTACCAAGTCATCGGGACCAGCTAATTTGAGTAAATCACGTAATTTTGAAAGTTCAATTGCAATGATTGTGTCCTTGACATCCCATGTTTCAAATGCGGCTGCATCAACATGCATCTTAATCAATGCAACATGGCTTGCGTCTACCACATTAATGTCTAATCCATCACTAGAAAATCGCATTCTAGCCTCATCTACAATTACACTGAGAACATCTACAATAGTTCTCATCGTCTCGGGCCTAGCGGTGAACTGAATCATGTCAATCAAACTCCTTACGGAACTGAGGGTGCTTAAATGAGGTCCAAAAGGGTTCGGAATCATTCTTGAATATGTGTAGACCCATTAGGCATATTCTCTGAATTTATGCCCACATTCGTCACATGTTCCAATCTTGGTTTCTGGTTCATCAGAACTTCTAGTCTGCATGAGCACCACATAGATGCGTTGACAGTCACACTTCGGACACATCATTGCTCCCTCTTGGAGAACTCCTTGACCTCCAGATTCTGCAATACTTTCCTTGAGATGTTTGAGATCTGTAACAGTCGATTTAGAACTTGCATTAACTAAATCGATTTCATTTCCTGCTTCATCTTTGAGAATTCCACCTTTTCCAGATGTTCCTTTTATGCTACCTTCGTAGCCACAAGAATGGTTTGGGCATTTGATATTGCCTGATGGATCAGGGAAGGATAGGGAACCACATTCGGGACAGAACATCTCACTCACAACATCGACCGATTAACACGGAACGGGTTCAGGAACTACGGTATACATAAGAAGTTCTCGATTGAAATAGGAATGAATCTGATGATTAAGCACCCAAAACCATTGAGGTGCCTTTCCATCCGACGTAGGCTAGCAATGGGCCAATTAATGCAGTAGATGTAAGATATGCTGCTGCTGCTGCCAATTGTGAATCCTCCAATAATTGCATTAAATCCATACTGAATGTGCTCATTGTTGTGAATGCCCCAAGAATTCCAGTTCCTAATAGAAGCAGTAGTTCATCAGAAATAGCGCCTGAACTGTGCATTCCTCCAGCTATTATTCCAAGAAGTAAAGACCCAACAAGATTGATTGTGAGAGTGGACCAATGAGACTCAAGTGGAAGCATTGTAGTGGTTAGGTAACGAACCATAGCACCAATAGCGCCACCAAGAGCCACTAGGAACAGGGCTCGCCCATCCATACCACAAGCAAGAGTATCTAGTCCAAAGCCTCTTCCAAAACAAGATTATCCGAGGGCTTCATGCCTATTGTCCACTTCGATGGACTATGGAACTGTACTGGGACTGGCGTCTGGCTCGTCTCATTGATGATTCTGGTTTTGTTGTTGATGAGGCCATTTGGGATGGAATCAGGTCACCTGGTGCTGTTGCAGATAGAATTGAAAAAATGAAGAAAGAAAGAATGACTTCGGAAGCCAGGGAGTTAGCAGATCGTTTTCCTAATTCCGTACCTCTTTTTACCGCTCCAGAAAATTGGCCACCTTTGGAAAAAGAGGATCTCGCTTTAATGGAGCAGGCGGCACTAATTCTTGCACGAAGAGGTATTGCTCAAGCAGCAGGAGATGGTGATCGCCGATTGGAACATCTTGTTCATTCGGTAGATGAATTGAGAAGTGCATGGACAACCCTAGAATCTAGAGTGGTAGAATGGGCAGGTCTTTTCCTAATTGATATTGATTTGGATTCAGAAAGAAAAAAAATCCCTAAAGTAGTGGCTTCCGCAGAAAATTTCGACGCTTTGGTTCAAACATTGAACCTAATTTCACCTGAACATTGTCCAACAAACAAAGAATGGACTGCCATTAAGGGTTCAGCAATTACTGCAGTTGATCTGTCCAATAGAATAGATGAATCCGAAACGGCGATTCGAAATCAAGTCGAGAGTTACTTGCCTTCTCTTTCTCAATTATTGGGACCATTATTGGCTGCTAGACTCTGTGTCGCTGCTCATGGTCGTTCTAGGCTGGCTCGACTTCCTAGTAGTACTGTACAGGTACTTGGTGCTGAGAAGGCTTTCTTTGCTCACCTTAGAACGGGGTCCCCTCCTCCAAAACATGGCATGATTTTCCAACATCCTTGGATTTCTCGTTCCCCTCGCTGGGTTCGTGGGAAAATTTCTCGCCTTTTGGCTGGAAAGGCATCTATTGCTGTAAGAATCGATGAGCACGGAGGAACTCCTTGGTCTGAAAAAGATATTTTATCTATTGAGAAGGCAGTAGAATCTATTCGATCACGTCACCCAAAACCACCATCTAAGAAAGGACGTTGATTCAATGACCAAGCGACCTAATTCAGGTTCTATTGGATGGGGAGTAATGCGTCAAGGACGAGGTCTTTGGAGTCGAAACGCCGTAAAAGGAAAACAGGTTAGAGATGAAAGACTGCGTAGAGATGGTAAAATTGAATGGAGATCTTGGAATCCTAAGTCTTCTAAATTAGGTGCTGCAATTATTCGTACTTCAGAAGATGCAAGTAATCTATTGCCTTCTCCTGGTTCTCACGTTCTATACATTGGCGCAGGACATGGTACTACGATTTCTCATCTTCATGACCACGTTTGCGGTGCTGGAAATCATCATGGTGGATCTATTGTGGCTGTTGATTTATCATCTCGTTGTATGAGGGATCTCGTATCTCTTGCCGAAAAACGACCGGGGTTAATTCCAGTTCTTGCAGATGCTCGGAAATTAGATGATTATTCGGTTTTCATTCCTAACCGCGTACCTTGGATTCTCCAAGATGTCTCTCAAGCAGGACAGGTGGAATTAATGTTGAAGGTTTGCGATAGATTCCTCGATTCAAATGGGATTGCTCTCCTTTCTCTGAAAGCTGCATCAGAAAGATGGATTAGTGGAGGAGATGAGGCAAGGTTTTCTGATGCTGAATCGAAAATATTGGACTCTGAAATGATTCTAGTAGAACGTATAGATCTAAGAGGTCTAGAGGATCAACATGTCATGTTTGTTTTACAGAAACCGTAGTATTAGCATCCATTTGGTTTAGATCAACTCACAAAGGTAATCACAACAACATCAGTTAGTTGGAATGCAATAAACATTAGAAGCATGAAAACTCCGATGACTTTGTGATATGTTTTGGATTCATTGAGAGCAGCACCTATTGCGGCTAAACCAACAATCGAGGGCATAATTACTTGAGGAGTTGCTAGAGGCAATCCAAAGAGATAATGGTTCAAAACTGTGGACGTAAATAGGGAAAACGCAACGATTGAGAAGAAGGCTTTGTGCACTGAGTAATAGTGCTCTTCCAAATCTATCTTACCCTCGTCCGTAGCCTTAGGAAGTACTAGTGTCGTGAAGAAGTAGATAGACGCGAGATTGACTACAAGAAACCAATACTGTGCGTAATTCCAAGTATCCATGTCCAACGATAGGCTCCATAGTCCCCACCAGGAGTAAATTGTCCACATAGACACAGTTACTACCCAGAGCGAATTCAGCCAGTACGTCGAGACACGATCGCGAATCTCATACAAATCTGATACTGCGCGGAAAATATGTGTTAGGGCTAAACCGAGAATTAGCGAACAGAAAATTGTAATGAACTCAAATGGTGACATCTGCAAGGTTATCGGACTACGGTGTCAAAAGACGCCATATAATCAAATCCTGAATCATCCTCAAAAAAAGAATGTTATTGGGATATTTAAGATGGATTTTCAACCAAGTAATCGATGTATCTGATTACTTCATCGATTCTATTATCTGGAATTTCCTTGTATGATTGTCCGAACTTCTTCTTCACACAGATAGCAATGTGTGCATATGGATTTCTACCCTTTGGATGGTATCTAGATGGTGGTAATTTACCAAGTAATTTATCCCCAGCTCCTTGCATATAAACCCAAATTTTCTTTGAATTTTCTTCATTCATTCAAACCATTCCTTCATCGTACAAGATTGACAAATCGGACGACTAGTAGGTTCACCACACCTCTCACAAGATTGTACTGTAGTTCCATTTTCCGAATTGGCTGCAAGTTCCCTAATCCTATCCATCGATTGAACCAAACCATGGCGACTGCCTGGAATATCTTTCTCGATTGTAGCGATAATGTCTCGACTTCTCTGACGCATTGCACCTCCGGCATGAGGGCAATCTCCATGATGGATTGGAAGATTCAGATGAATTGCAACAGCATGAATCTCTTGTTCTGGAATCCAACGAAGTGGAACTATTCGTGGAGCTAATCCATCAATTGGAATAGTCGTGTGTGGAGCTAATCTAACAGTACGATCTACCTCTCCCTTTTGCAGATTCATTAGCACTGATTGCGCCACATCATCGAGATTATGTCCCAATGCCATAATATCTGCACCAACTCGATTCGCAAGCGAATTCAAACCTTGTCTACGGAACACTCCACAAAAACTGCAAGGCATCATACCTCTTGCCTCAAGATTACTTTCTGAAATCTTGGGTAATGATTCAACAACATCATCCATCTCTGGGAAAGATAAATCCGGATAAGAAATTCGTTCAAGAGGGATTCCTAGACTCGAACACAATTCTTGAGCACAATCCATAGAAGGGGAGCGGTATCCTTCTATTCCTTCATCTACAACTCCTGCAATTAATTCGACATCTCTTCTAGATCCTAGAATGTCATGGAGGAAATGTAGGAGAATTGCCGAGTCCTTTCCTCCAGAAATAGCAATTAAGACCTTGAATGGGCGTCCCAATGAATTGATTGAATTCTTAGGTAATATCAACTGTTTCCGAAGAGATTTAGAAATTCTTTTCCTTACAGATTCAGCGAGATGAACCCCACAAAGATGGAGGCCACTGTATGGTTGATGAACGAGTGAATCTCGTTCACATCTAGAGCACTTCTGTACCTCTAGTTCAACATCCATGTATAGGGGGGGCAGGCAAAATGGTTTGAATAAATCGTTGAATTTTCCAATTGGATTTTCTATTTTCCAATTGAAAAATTAAGTTATTCTCCTTGTAGTATGTTTTCACCAATTGGAGAATAATTCCTAATCAAATTTTGGAGATATAGGATTCTCTTTCAAAACGCCACCTTAGTCCTTGAAAAGGGACAAGTTCTTGAAGGCAGATGTTACCTCCATCATCTTATAGACATGCCAATCAATGTTGTTCGTGCTTTCAAACACCTTCCAGGTGTGATTCATTCTAGACTATTCACTTTGGATGGAAAGGGATTGGAAGGAGAGGATGAACACGGTTCAGTCCATAGTTGGACTCGTGCAGAGAGAATGGCATTGGAAAGCGGAATTGGACGGCTTGTGGAATGGTGGTCTGAATCCGAAAATGGTGCATTTTTTGCTTCAGCAACAGGGCCTGATGCGATCCTTTGGTTAGATTTGGATTCAGGAATAAGATTAGGTCGCTGCGCTCATGAAGCGAGACGTACAAAGAAGGATTTAGCAGAATTACTAGGGTGATGAAATGTTTGAACTGCCACATGGAGATGCAATCGACAAAAGCTTCGATGGAAGTGCAATGAATGAAATAATGGAATTTGAATGCGGAGTGATTTCTTCATACAAACCAAAGTCAAGATCGCCATGTGCTCATCGGATAATCGCGGGAGGAAGAGTGGTAGGATGGTTGGCAGAAGCTGAAGAAAAACGGCATTATGTTGGGGGAGAAGCAGGAAAAGCACGACTAGTTGAGTTGGAAGATGCACATGAATTGAAACATCGAGCATTTTCTCTTTTGTTGGAAGAGGTTCGAAGACTAATCGATGGATTGCCTGAAGCATTGGCGGATTCGGCACTCCTAGGCACACTTGGTCTTGCAGGAAGAAGACTTCCTGCTTCCACACATGAATGGCCCCTTATTGTAGATGCTTTAGCAGAAGAAACTGGAGTGATCTCAGCATTAGCTTTCGAAGATGGTGTGCTAATTCATTCCTCTGGATCAACTCCTGGGGAACCAGATGCACTGTCTGCTGATTTAGATGCGCAACTCAGGGGCATGGATGCATTAACTCAGTTAATGGGGGCATCTCCTGCTCCTTGGTATCGCCAAGCTTTCGATGAGCATGAAATGACAGTTGCAAGAGATGAAGGCGCAGGGTTAGCAATCTGGACAACTGGTGGAGCAGACCCGATGACCCTGCTCATGAATGCAGCCTCAATGATGGAAGAGCCCGAATTCGATGCAGATGCAGAGATAGTTGCTCCATCTGATGGATTTGTTGTTAGAGAAGGAAAGGGCGGAGTAGATGCCCTAATCTCCATGTTATCTACAGCAAAAATGCAGGACATAACTGGACACCTTCGCACAGAGAAAAAGGGAGAATCAGTACATTTACTCTTAATCGATGGAATACCTACCGGTTTAATTGGACCCGAAGAAGGAACAGAATTTGATAAAATAGTGAAGGATCTTTCTTCACCTAGTGCTGATCTTCAACTTCATCGCCTGGAAAGGGCTGCACGGCTAACTTTAGGAGCAGGAAATGTTCCAGGATTTTCTCTTGCATCTCTTTCACACTCAATTGCTACTGTTAGAACACGTTCAGAAAGCAGAAAGACCCTGTTAAGTGATCGCCTTGATCGCTTGTATAGTTTTGAAATGGGTATGGAATCCATAGATTCTGCAAAAAAACAGTGGAAACTATTGGACACCGGTGGCCTTCCAATGGCAAAAATTCTGCCCAGTTCTCGTGGTGGACGAGTTCTTCAACCTGAAGATAGACAAATATTGGACCGGATAAATCGACTTGAAGAAGATAAAATTGGTCTTGAAAGAGAAAGAGGTCGATTAGAACGATTACTAGAAGAGGAACAAATCCAGAAAACTGATGCTGAAAATACTGCATCTGCCAAGAGTGCTCTACTCGACGAAGCGAACGAAAGATCTAGAGATATTTCAGAACGCTTAGATCAAGCATTGGTAGTAAAGGAAAAATCGGTGAAGGAGGCTGAAGCCGATCGGAATCGAGCTGATGCGCTTTCCAAACGGGTTGCTGAACTTGAACATCAAGTAGAAAGGAAAGCTTCCGAAGTCGCATCTGCAATAGGTGAGAGTCGAAAACGAACAGAATTACAAGCAGAACTTGAAGAATTAATGAAGAAAGAAGCCGAAGTTAAGGCAACACTAGATACTTCGGAAGAACGACTTGATCATGTTCGTACAGCATTAACTGAAGATGAGAAGGTTCAGAGAGTTCTAGGGGAACAAGTTGGTTCCTTGAGAGAAAGACATCGGCATGCAGAGGCTGAAACAAAAGAAGCAGAGACAAGAATGAGAAATCACAGAGTAGAAGTTGCTGCGCTTGAAGGAGATTTACATACTCTTCGAAGGCAAATTGATGAGGATAGAGGTAGGGTAAACGATTTAGAACGACGACAAAGCCTTCTTCAAACTGAATTAAAAGAATTGATGGCAGAACGAAGAACCTTGATGAGGGAACTAGGTGATCTTGATGCTCGCAAGGCACATTCTGAAGGTGAATTACGAGAAATATTGGGTGATGCAGAAGAATTAACTGAGGCACATGAGCAAGCTTTGGTAGATATTGCAGAAGCGGAACGGATTCGAGCTAGACTTCAAGAAGAGCCTTTGGCACGTGCTTTACTTGATGAAGATGGTCTCAAAGCCCTTGAACCCGTATTAGAGCGAATGGATAATGCTAGAAGTCGTGGATTATCCATGGTCCTCTTAGATAGAGCAGTAGAACGAGGGTTGGCTGTAATACAGCACACCGTAGACGAAGTTGCAGCTACTCCAAGATACTTACTTTCATCTGAAGTTGTTGAACTTCTAGAACAACAGGCTCCTGAGACGGCATCAGCAGTTAGGGGACTAACTAGATGGTCAGTTCAACAGAGATTGCATCATATGCTTGGACAAATCGTTACTGATGTGGTAATTGATCTTGAAGAAATCATTAGAGGATACGAAGAAGCTGCTACAGTTATCGGTCAGATGCAAGATGTTCTGAGAAGTCTCAATGATCTAGGGATGCCAGCTAGTCGAATTGAGGCCATTGAAAGAATGATGAATAGGCCTGAAGCATTGCCAAGAATATCTGCTGAAACACAATCACTGATACGTTCCGCTCTTGATGAAATATACATTGATGCAGATATGAGGGATGCAGGGTCTTCAGTTGATTTAGCATCTACAATTGAAGCACTGGAACGTATGTCTAAGCGATTGGATGCTATGTCGGGAGAGGAAGGATCATTCAATGGACCAATTTGGCAATTCCAATCCAATGGAATTCTTCCATTCGAAAATGGACGATTGCATGGTGTTCAACGACCGGACGTGGATCTTCGTGCTCTTGAAGAAATGGACCCTGAAAGGGAAGAAGAGGGACTGGAAGCAAATCAAAAGGAAGGAACAACACAAAAAAATACATGGGAACGGTTAGAAAAACCATCAGATACTCATGGAGTAAGTATCTCTGAACGATCTGATCTAGGACTAGTGCCAACATCAGCAATTATCGGGTCTGATGAATTACATGAAATGAAGAATACTGATGAAGAAGTAAGGCTTCTAGATAAGATGAAGGAAGAACGTGATTCAATAAAGAATGGAGTGCCTATGCCTGGAAATCCTGTACAAAGAGATGCTCTAAGTTCACTTGAAGATGATTTAGCCGACCTAGATATCTAAGGTGTAACAAATGGAAAATGGAGAAAGAGGGACTCTTCTCAATAGAGAAGAAATTCCTGGGAAATTAAAAAACCAAAGATTGTGGAATATCATTAGTCTCGTTCTTGGCTTCACAATTGTTCTATCCTTGTCTTGGTTTTCTATCGATTCTGAGGGATGGGGGTTATTTTCACCTGTATCGATAAAGGTCCTAACCTGTTTTCCTGGTGTACTAATTGCTTTGCTAATTGCCGAGTTTCTTTCTCGAATAATGGATCGATAAATCAAGCCGATTGATCTCGAATTTGCCTAATTCCTTTCTCGATTAAACCAGAAATTCGTGGCCATGGAATGATGTACCTTAATCCAGCAATGAATATGACGAAAATCAAGGCAGAAATAACAGTACCATACGTCAACTGAAGTTCTAGAGATTCTTTCACTTGTCCACTCCACTGGGATCCTTCGAATACCGATACTAAATCTACAATCAAATCATCGAACTTCAAGGCAAGAGCTGTTACTAATCCCACAAAGAATGTCACTCCAACCGTGTGTTGCAAATGTATATTCAAAATATTATCAAATTGATTTACGTATTCTGGGTCCTTCTTACAAGACTCTGGTAATTTAAACGCATACTCAACATAACGTATTGTTGCAAAACCAGACTCTAAGAAGACCATCAAGAATAATCCTATAATTAACAATGGCACAATTTCAGGGGCTACTAGCCCCCCCCATTCAGTTGCTTCACCTATCTGCACAGGAAGTGCATTCAGATTGAGTTCTAATGTAGAACGTACACCTTCGTATGAAAGTAAAGCGTGAAGCCCCAGATAAATTATTGTTGAACCAATAGCCCACGAGATTTTGGATTTTGACATCCCCCAAATACCCAACAACCCAGAAATAACTGGGAGGAAATAGAACACCAAGATGAACAATTGAATGTACAAAAGAAGAGGGGATACTAAATGTTCAACATGATTCCTTCCTGAATCCATTTGACCAAATGGAAGATATAAATCGAAACTAAACAACATACCAAGGAACCAATTAATCACAAACAAGCCTGCCAAATACAACAGTGCGAATCCAAGAATTCCCATGTTAACTCTCCTGCGTAATTTGGTAGTCTGAAGGCCCAAAATTGTCCAACCTGCAACAAGAATAGAAATTACAAACAGGGGCATCCAATATCGACCATCACCGGTGTTCCCCATACCAGTCATCCAATCAGGAAGTGGTAAAGAAAGAGATTCAGGCTGTGCTTGAAGAAATTGTTCAATTACACTCAATGTAAGTGTATGGTCGAGGGCTGGACACCACATAGAATCTATTGGATCACAAGAACCGTATGTCCGAGTCATAATGATATACATCCAAAGAAGAGAAATTGTTGCAGTGATTTGTAGAGTAAGGACCTGCCACTTTCTTCGAAGTACTCGAAGATGAAGGGTCTCTATGCCCTCTCCTTGAATCGCTACATCCTCTGCCAATTTCTCACCCCATCTTTACCTGCAATAGTGCCTGAGATAATTCAACATCTGGCATCCAATCAATTACTCTAGCTCCAAAACCAGCAAGTGCTGTCAACCTATTCTGCCTCTCTAATTTGAGAACCTCGTAGGAAGTTCGTGGTATTCGACTAACCAATCGTTCGAAATCTACGCTGCTTGGACTCAAAATAATCACTTCATGGCCTCTTCCAGCCAAATCTCTGATTGCAGGGATAGTTGTTCCATCTCCTTCTAGAGCACTAATAATGAATACTGGTGAACCTCTACTAAATCTAGAGGAAAGGGCGTTGGTAACTGCCTGCAATGGCATTGCCCCCTTGGGTGCTACACCTGCAAGACTACTCAAGATT
>JASLJW010000156.1 GCA_030747885.1 Candidatus Thalassarchaeaceae archaeon | reverse complement strand
ATGGATTGTCTTGCAGATAGAACGATTGTCTAGTCAGATTTGGAGCAAGAGCCTTGCCCACATATCCTTCAACAGTAATCGATTTCCCGTCGAATGCGAGAGGATCCTTAGCTAATTCAGACATGCTTGTCCAGGATGGGGTGACACTCGCGCCCGCTTTTTGGTAGACTGCACCTCTTCCACTAGATTGTAGCCAAATACTACCATTCCATTCAACAATTTCTCCTTCAACATACACAATGGAACCTATTTCGGGAAGATTTGTTTCGTTGATGTATCCATTCTTCACCCATCGAACTTCTGCAACTGTATAACCGTCTTCTGGATCCATAACCTGCATATCTATTCGGTCATCTCCATCACCGTAGGGGTCGCGAATCCACGAAGTGAGAATTCCTTCAATTTTTACCGTCTCTCTAGGGTAGTTTGGGAGGTCCTCAATATCTACAAGATCGGGTTCACGTACAACGGCATAGAAGTTCATTGTCATGACCAAAAGTAGAGAGGTTAGGAACATCACCCACATGCGAGCCATGACCAATGCTGGAGGAAGCGCCAATTCAACTTCACTGTCTAGAGTATCTTACAAAATTGTTGAGAATAGCCGACGCGGCTATTTGCTACATCTTACTCGGCAGTTCATGGGAGGACTTCGCAAGGCAGGTTCTTTGGTACTAATTCTCCTATTATTCATGCCATATTCTTCCCCTTCTCCGATTGGTTTGGAAACTAACATTGTTTCAATGTTTGATGAAGGAAATGCAACCTCTAGTGTCGATCGAAATCCATTGCTAGCCTCTTTGCCTATTTGGGAGATAGGCGATTCTTGGATGTATTCGGTTTCTCTTGATGCAGTTTCGCTGGTTGAAAATTCAGATGTTGAGGGTGCATCATTGAACATACTTACCGGGTCTGCAACTAGAACCGTATCTGCAATTTATGAGTCCTCAGTAAACGGTTCTTCTCCTGAATATATTGTGACTACTACCCTTGGTGCTACAGGTACGGGAGAGTTCCCTGACCCTGTCCTTGGAATTATCTTGACTGGTGATTTAATTATCGGCATGGTTGAGACAATGAGAGTACGTGTTTCTGATTTGGCGATAATCCATGTGTCTAGAGATTTCGATATTGATTTCCAAGCTGGACCAGCGAAATTAGATATGGCCGATGTGATTGAGAATACTTCCTACTTCCCTTCATACGAATTTTATGATTTTCCGATTCGTGAATCGGATGTTCATTTCCTCTCTATTCTGAGGACAACGACTTGGGAGGGAGATGGTTTGGTTTCTTTCCCCGGTGAAACTGTAGATAACAATACTAATCGAGAGACGTTGCCAGCAAAAACAGTAGATTCTGCGTTGTTATCTTTCCCGTGTACCTCTGATGCAGTTTCAATTTCAGAGATTGCTTCTGATGGTGTCTTGATTGAAGAACATCATTATTGCCCGGATGTGAAGAATTATGTTTATTGGTATACAGAAGATGTTGGATTGAATGGAGTTAAAGGAACCTTCAATCTAATTTCATATTCTTTGGCTGGCTCTATTCCCGGTTCTAATTCACCTTCATCTGTATTGGTTGAATTGGAATCAGATGATTTGGGTAAAGATGTACCAGTAAATGTGACAATCAGAACAGAATCTTCTGATGGTTCACCGTTGTCTCGAACAATTCACCTCTATACTATGGATGATATGTTAGAATCATCTACTTCTAATGGTGAAGTAACGTTATCAATAAATTCCACAAGTTTAGGGGATAGCACAATTTCGGTAGATGACTGGTCTAGTCATGCGATAATCGCTTGCATAGGACATGATTCCTCCACCAAGACGTATACTGCTTGTGGGGCTTCAGAGATTACAATCCAAGGTTCAGCCATGGGTGCTCAAATTAGGGGGGAGATGATTTCAGGAATCATCGATATCATCGGCGACCTCGGGCGTTCTGGTGAGCAGGCCACGCGATTGATCCGTCTCTAATCCTCTACCCTTTTCTCTGATATTGCGATCGATGTCTACGACTTTTTCTGCTATGTCGTCGATATAATCTGCTTCCTTGACGATATTGTATGCTCGATAACCGATCCATCCGAAAATGGTAGCCAAAGCAATGGCCACTATCGAGAACATGAATATCACACCCGTTCGGTCACTTCCTGTAACTTGCACATTTCTCGCATCTTCGTGTTGGTATGTCCAATCCAGTGCTTGTAATACTAAACTGACCTTTCCGTCGATTCTAGTTTCTTGCTGTAATACGTATCCTTCATCATGAACCCAGATTGTATCTGTCTGTGAACCCCCAGATTCTTCGATTGAAACTAATGTGGTCGCTACCTTTGTTTGTGACCCTTCTCCAACATAGATGTCGACTTCATTGCCGGCGGTCCAAATAAAACTCTTAACTTGACTAGTCATGCCGTTTTCTGTTTCATTCCATGGCCCTCCATTCTCTCTAGTTCGCAATATAGTGGTGCTCTCACTTTCTTGTTCAACAAACCATGAATCACCTGTTCTGAATCGTTCTGGCCAATCACCGGTACGGGTGTTATTTGTCCACACAGATGATTCTATCTCAACTGAATTATCTTCTGAACCCACAGTGAAGTTAACTACGAATGTAGTGACGGTCTTGACATCTGTGAATGGTGTAATTATCCCAATTCTATCAACGGGCTCCCATATTTCTCGATTGGTATGTATCGTAACATTAAGACGATCTGATTCAAACAACGTACTGCTATTACTCCAGTTTGCAATCAAATCAATTCGATGGGTTTGAGTTGCTTTAGAGCATTGCCCCTCCCAAGCTGAACGAGTACATTCTTCATTTCCGTTGTATTCAGTTGTTAGGCGGTCATTTCCAATTCTATCTACTGAATCAGGGGTGCTTCCATTTGCAAGAAAGTCTGTCATTATTTCAATTGCAATCGTGTCGTATCCTACATAGGTAAAATTGTCTCCGTCTGTCCATTTTGGAGTCATTACATCTGCAGAAACTGTGGAAGAAGAGAGCAACATCATGAGCACAGTTAGAGGGATACTCCACCCTCGCGCCCTCCTCTGCATAATTCGCGGAAGTAGTATCTCCGCTTGATTCCGTCGCTTTTCAAGGCCTTCATGCGTTGGTTTCTTGAATACCCAGTGTTACCCCTAGGTATGAGGCCCCTTGTGAGCAGTGTATCTGGCATGTTTACAATTGTAGTAATTGCTATCCTTCTTGCCCCAGTTTCAGTCCCCCTTGCTGTGGACGAAAAACAATCTCCAGTAGGTGAATTACCTTGGTGGGAGGTTACGAACATGGACAAGGATCGTGACCATATCCATGATGCTGTTTGGATGGCAGTGGCTGGAATGAGTGGAGGAGATTGGGTGGACGAAGATGGAAGGATCGGAGTCATAGTTGATTTTGATCATACTCCAACTGAAGACGATGAATTACTTCTTGAGAGTTCAATTGATTTCATTGTTCAGTGGCGTTACCATCTTATTGATTCAATTGCAGGCAGGGTTTCTGTTGATCATTTGTTTGAATTAACTGAATTACCTGGAGTAGTTTTGATTGAACTTGATGGTCGTTTGGAAGTTCAGATGGAAGATGTAGTTCCCTACCATGGAGTAGATGCGGTCTGGGAAGAAACAGGGTATACTGGCGCGGGTTCTGTAGTTGCCATTATTGATACTGGT
>JASLJW010000155.1 GCA_030747885.1 Candidatus Thalassarchaeaceae archaeon | reverse complement strand
AAAATTTTCTGATGGAAGAACTGGAAGAAGAATGCCATTTAGAAAAGCATTGAAGAGAGATAATTGGGAAATGAGTGATAGGGCCAAAGAAATTGCAATGGAATGGAAAGAAATCCGTTCATCTGGAGGTAAAGTCTCCTTCACAGAGTCTGACTGATGTAGGCACTCAAGTTCTTATGCTCCGTTCCTATGGCTCGTCCATGTCCGACTGGCCTGAACTTAAACTGATGAAGAACCGACTCGTCAATTACGGTGTTTCCGAGAATGGCGTTGCCATCATTGAATTAATCTCTGATTCTGATGGTGAACCTCTTGAAGGAGACAAAACTTCTGTGAATACCTATACCCGGGAAATGTGGGAAGACATAGATGACGCAATTCTTAGCGCTCGCTTCGATGACGACGTTTCAGTAATTTTACTCACTGGACATGGGGACAAATTTTTCTCCGCTGGTGCTAGTATCAAGTATCTGAATAAACTCACACCACGATACAAGTACTTCTTCTGTCTTCATGCTAATGAGACTCTTTCACGTCTTGAACAGACACCAAAATTAGTGATTGCTGCACTTAATGGCCACACAGTAGGAGGAGGCTTAGAAATTGCAATGGCAGCAGATATTAGAATTGCTAGAAAAGGCAATTTCCAAGTTGGACTTCCTGAGGTCTCGCTCGGGGTATTGGCCGGAACCGGAGGTACCGCTAGACTCTCACGCTTGGTTGGAAAAGCAAAGGCAATGGAGATCATGGTTACCGGAAGAAAATTCTCATTTGAAGAATCCAAAGAGATGGACCTTGTTCACGACATTTATGACTCAATGAGTCTAGATGAATTCCGTCAAGATGTTCTAGATTATTCAGGTAGATTTACCCTGCCATTTGCAGCTGCGAAAGCAATTGGAAATATCAAGAGAAGTGTACAAAGTGGGCTTGAGATACCTCTTGAATATCATCTTGCTTTGGAGCGTGAATTACAATCTGATCTTTTCCAATCGAATGATGCAAAGGCTGGAATCAAAGCATATGTCGATAAGAAGACTCCAAGATTTGAAGGAAATTGATGAATACGACATTTTTCGAAGGAAGAAGTCCGGCCTGATGTTGAAATACCACCGTCATCTCGCTTGATTCATGAGCACGACTGAGATTGTTGAGAATTACCATCCAAACTTCGAAGGATGGATTCAAGAATTCCAAGAATGGCAAACTCGAATTGGTTTTGATACTGCATGGCTTGGCGATTACCGTTTTGAAATCCGTTTCGATTGGGATTCAGCAGGAAACGAGATTGAATTTGGCGATTTCTTAGGAATGCCAAAGTGGAAGAGGAGAATGCAAATCCCTCAGCAAAATATCATCGATGCAATTCTGACCATGGTTAGTGTTCAGGGAGATACTGAATTTGCTTCTGTTGAACAGCAAAATCATTTGTTAGCATCTGCTCCTACCGAATACGACAGGAAATCAGCACTTCGAATAATGTGTGAAGAACAAAGACATGGATGGCAAATGGCATACTTACTCTGTACTTATTTTGGAGAACAAGGAATGCGTGAAGCAGCAAAACTTCTCGAAAGAAATGCACAAGATGGGACTAGATTGCTTGGTTCATTCAATGCTCCAATCGATCATTGGCTCGATTTTTTCTGTTTCACTCATTTCATAGATCGTGATGGAAAGTTCCAATTGAAAATGCTATCCACTAGTTCATTTCAACCGTTAGCAGCATCCATGGGGCCAATGTTGAAGGAAGAATCCTTCCATCTTGGAACTGGGGCTAACGGATTGAGAAGAATTGTCAAAGCAGGAGTAATTCCTCTTTCCTTCCTTCAAAAATACATCAACAAATGGGTAAGTACTGGACTTGACTTATTTGGGACTGATGAATCTACTTCTGCAGAATGGGCTTACGTCTATGGTGTAAAAGGAAGATACGATGAAAGGGAATCAGATGAAGATGCAGATCGTGAACATCTCAATGAAGCAAGTCGTGGACTCTACTTTGATGAACTCAAGGCAGAAATGGTTCGAATTAGTAAGGGCCGTAAGGAAGGAGAACCTGTACTCTTTATTCCATCGGACAAATTTAATCGGGGAATAGGCAAGTATGTGGGAATGCGATTTACTGTAGAAGGTGAAGAATTTGAAGGAAATGATGCTGAATGGGAAGATTACCTAAGCGTAACACTTCCTTCCGAAGAAGATGAGCGCAAATTAATGGAAGAATACATGGCTCCTGGTGTTGAATGGATTCAATATCGAGAATGGAAAGAACATTAGAATTTGGAAGTGGCTGAATGCAGACTCTTGCCCTACTTGCAGTAGATAAGGACCGACTCGCCCCATTCTTTTCTAGAGTCCCTGAACTTTTTCACTCCTATCACCACAGCATTGAACAGGATTCACTAGGATACGAAGAACTGTTGTACAAAATTCGCCGCCCATATTCAAATCATATGTTGGATATGGTTGATGAATGGATGGGGCTTGAAAAAAGAGAAATTAATGGTGAACAAGAAATCATGCTCAGATTATTTCTCCTAGCTATTCGGTATCCTGATACATTATTATTTGAAAGTCTAGATGATGTCTTAACTAGCGATCTTCGTCGTTTGTCTGCTTATCTTCATTTTACTAGCCATACCTATACTATTTGGGACGATGATACTCGTAAAGGATTAGCGAAGTTAGGTTTTGAAATTCCAGATACCAAGAAAGCGGACCCCTTCATTTATGGAGCATATGTTGGAACAATCGAACTTCTGAAGGATTTAGCTCCCTTTACTTGCTTTCTAGAACATGATGTCCCAAGACAGAGACTTTTCCAAGCAGCATTGGCAGCTTACGGAAGGGAATGAAATGAATATTCGAACCGTAGCTGTAATCGGAGCAGGTACAATGGGCGCGGGGATCGCTCAAATTTGCGCGCAGGCTGGATGGCAAACCTATCTCTACGATGCCTTTCCAGAAGGTTTGGACCAAGGAATGGCTAGAATAGACGCATTCTGGAACAAAGGAATCGAACGAGGCAAGACTACTCCTGATCAAAAGAAGGAGTGGGAGTCAAACCTTCATAGATCGAATTCATTGGAATCTGCTGTTTCAGAAGCGGATTTAGTCATCGAAGCAGTTCCTGAAATATTGGAACTCAAACAAGAAATATTCTCTAAAATTGATGCACATGCCCCCGAACATGCGATTCTCGGGACAAATACCTCTGGCTTGTCGATTCACGAAATTGCATCAGTTACTCAAAGGCCAAATCGAGTAATTGGTATGCATTTCTTCAATCCGGTTCCAATCATGAATTTACTTGAATTAATCAAGCATGAAGAAACATCAGAAGATACTATTTCGCAAGCTCAGTTGATAGCGAAAGGTCTTGGAAAAACATCGATATTGGTCCGTGATGTCCCTGGTTTTGCAACGAGTAGATTGGGTGTAGTTCTAGGGAATGAAGCGATTCGAATGCTTGCAGATGGAGTGGCATCTGCCAGCGATATAGATGCGGCAATGTGCCTTGGTTATCGTCACCCTATGGGTCCATTAGAACTAACTGATTTGGTTGGATTAGATGTCCGTCGTGATATTTTGAACAACTTGGCAGATGCTTTTGGTGATGAACGATATAGGCCCCATCCTCTTTTGATA
>JASLJW010000154.1 GCA_030747885.1 Candidatus Thalassarchaeaceae archaeon | reverse complement strand
ACTAACATTATTCACATGATTCATGTGCCTATGTTCGATGACGGCTGAGGTAATAGATGGAGTGGCCTGTGCAGCATCAATTGAATCGTCCCTACAAATTCGAATAGATTCTTTGAAACAACAAGGAATAATCCCACATTTGGCTGTCGTGATTGTAGGGGAAGACCCTGCCAGCCATGTTTACGTTCGTGCAAAGCAAAGGGCATGTGAACGTCTTGGAATAAATAGCACTAGAATTGATTTACCCGAAGAAACCAGTTTTGAACAACTAGCAGAGATTGTTCAAGATTTGAATACTGATGATTCAGTCCATGGAATTTTGGTACAATCACCATTGCCAAATGGAATAAACGAGTTGGCAATTACAGATATGATTGAACCATCCAAGGATGTTGATGGTTTTCATCCAGTTAATTTAGGACGACTTGTCCAAAGTAGAGATGACGGTCAGATTCCTTGTACTCCCTATGGGGTCATGGAATTGTTGCATTGGGCAGGTATTGAGTTGACGGGTAAAAGGGCAGTAGTCATCGGTCGTTCATTCAATGTAGGTATGTCCCAAGCATTGTTATTGGCACAAAAGGGTGCAGATGCTACTGTCACTATTGTTCACTCAAAAACTCAGAATCCTGAAGAAGTATGCAAAGAAGCAGATATTTTGATTGCCGCAGTAGGAGTTCCAGAGATGGTTCTTGCTTCATGGATTAAACCTGGAGCAGTAGTGATTGATGTTGGAGTTAACAGGGTAGAAGATTCTTCTAAGGAGAGAGGGTATAGGCTTGCAGGTGACGTTCATCCCGATGTTGCAGATGTAGCATCAGCATTATCTCCAGTTCCCGGGGGGGTCGGTCCAATGACCATTGCAATGCTGATGAGCAATACAGTACGTTCGTCAGAAAAAAAGCTGTAATTGTTGGAAAAGAATCCAAGCCATGAATCTATGGTATTGGTATGAATCTTAGTTGGCGGCCTGAATGAGTTTGGATAATCATCATTAGTGTTCAATGACTAACCTTGCTCGTTAGCATGGTAGAGTCTAGAACGGTTTCTTCTGAAACTTTGATGAATATCAGAGCAAATGATTCCGAGATTCACGATTTGATTATGTGGCTGGAATCCTTTGATGAAAGGCCAGGGCTAGATGTACTTGGTAAAAGATTGGAGATTTTGGATGTAGACATTGAATCATTGCGCGAACTAATCCAATCTGCTCCCGATGATTATTGCCGAAATACATTATTTCGATCGGATCAATTTGAGTTGGTTGTAATTATTTGGAGGCCTGGACAGGATACTCCAATTCATGACCACATAGGTTCAGATTGTGCTTTTCTAATTTTGGAGGGGGAATCTACAGAAACAACATACGATTTGAATTCAGAAGGACTCGCATTTCCTATTAGTTCACGGGTCTATAGATCAGGTGAGGTATGTGCAGCAGAGGAACCGGATATTCATCGAGTCTCAAATGATGGAGATGGAGAATTGATTAATTTGCATGTATATACTCCTCCTCTTCATGCATTCAACGTGTATGATCTTGCATCCTGATATCATTATTCTCATGCCTTCCGCCATATTGAGTAGGTAGAAGCAAATTCATCAGTCTCTGATTTCTCTTGTTTTTCAATAACTTCTTCCACCCAACCAGTTTTGTCCCAATCAGGCATTTTTACATCACCATCTACATCTCCATGAATAGTAGTGAGATGTATTTCATCCACTTTATCGAACATTGCAGAATAGGTGCCTGCTCCTCCAATAATCCATGTTTCATCACATCCTTCGGCGAAAGAAATCTCCATAGCTTGACCTGGATAAAATGCTGTTTCTGCACCTTCGTTACTCCAACCTATTTGTTGAGTCAAGACGATGTTTACTCTATCAGACAATGGTCTATGAGCATCTGGAAGAGAATCCCACGTTTTGCGTCCCATTATCACTGCATTTGTATCGTCTCCGCCACCAACAGTGAGTTGTTTGAAACGAATCATATCGCTCTTAACATTCCATGGAAGGTCTCCGTTTATTCCGATCACTCCATTCTCGCTGACTGCTGCTATTAGACAGGTTCTCATGGACATGTGAGGAATTGATGGTTGAATAACGCTCTGCTGAGTCGATTGTGATTTGCGCAGAACTCATTTGTGTGGTACTTTACGGGGATACATGGTACACCGGAGTGGGCACTCACTAAATCGCGTTGTACCCATAATTCTAATTCTACTCTCAGCATCACTCAGTGGTTGTTTCGGTGATGATGAAATTAGTTCTGAAATTGATGATGAAAACAATGTTGTGGAAATTGAATGGGGCGAGCCATACTATATGCCTCGACATGAAGAGTGTATTGATCCAGATAATGGTCAAGACCCTGGTTATGAGGGGTATGGAATTGGATATGAACCATCAATATCGATTACAAATAATGGAAACATGTTCATTACTGCTCACAAGGATCTTCGATGGGGTGGAGAAGATTCTCCTATTCCTGTGATTCTTGATCCTGATGATCCTGGTCCTTGGTGGGCATGTACTGATGGCCAAGAAACAAGTTGGGATTACTGGGCCTCATGGTTTTGGGCATCATATGATAATGGAACAACATGGGGGCATGGAGAAGAATTTGACCCTACACCGGGTAATATGCTATTTGCAAACTATCTTGCAGGAGGTTCTGAATGCCTCGGTGACGAAGGAGATATAGCAGTAGATGCAATGGATACGGTTTTCTATCTTGATACAACTCTTGAAGATAATTGGTGGCACATATTAGGAGACAATGGCACGACATACGAAAGTGGTGCATGCGCTCGAATGAATACAATGGC
Organism: Candidatus Thalassarchaeaceae archaeon; assembly: GCA_030747885.1. Taxonomy (GTDB): domain Archaea; phylum Thermoplasmatota; class Poseidoniia; order Poseidoniales; family Thalassarchaeaceae; genus MGIIb-N2. Next base: position 4,187 of record JASLJW010000154.1, on the reverse strand, counting down.
AGCTGATGATCGGCCATGGGTTGCTGCTCAGGGTGATGGAATCATCCACTATCTAGGAAATTCTGGTGCATCTCCACCTGAATGTAGCGGCGACTCGGGTAGATATTGGTATTACCATTCAGAGAATTCAGGTTCCTCATTCAGTCAGTGTTATTCCATGCCAGGAGGTTGGTCTACGATATCATCTCAGAATCATGGTCCGTATGTCTTTGTAGTTCAGGAGGATGCAGACAGTTCTAGTGGTACTGTTCATGTTAGGATATCTGATGATTATGGTAGAGGAACTGGGCCAGGTCCATCTGATGGTTCATGGGCTAGCCCAGTAGATATCGGACCAAGAAATGGAAATTGTCCTGAGGGTTATCCTGTGATTAACAACAATGAGAAGGGAACAGTTGCGGCTGTTTGGGCCGATTGCCCAAATGGTGGAACAGGCCCTTGGATGATGAGGTTCGCGATTTCATATGATAATGGAACAAATTGGTCAGAGTCGTGGGATGTGACTCCTTTTGATCGAGGAATCAATATGTATCCCTTCATTTCAATATCTGAAGAGGATGTTGTAAGTCTCGCATTTTATGGATTGGATTTTAATCAGAATGGTAGTGAAGATGGGTATACCTCGGGGAAGGAATGGTACCTCTATGCTGGAGCTCTTAGAGAGCCGTCGTTCAATGATTCCTGGTCTTTTTCCGTTGCTGACCCAACTCCACTGCATATTGTAACTGATTACGAAGAGGATAGTGGGGACACTCATGCTTTGCATGATTTCTTTGAGACAGTAATTAGTGCAGATGGAACGTGGTTAGGAATTGCATATCAGGAGAATATAGGGCTTCATCCATTTGAGGAGAACGAAGAACAAAGATACATCAAGTTCGTTCGAGGAGAATTAGACGTTTTAACTTCTTAGACGCTGATTGGTGCTTTGATGTGAGGATGATGGTTGTATTCTAGAATTGATATGTCTTCATTGCTAAAGTCATCAATTTCGGTGCATTCTGAATTCAATCTAAGAATAGGCCATTCCAAAGGAGTTCGCGAGACTTGTTCTCTTGCTTGTTCTAGATGGTTCATGTATAGGTGTGCATCACCTATTGTATGTACAAAATCTCCTGGTTTGAGCCCTGTTACTTGGGCAATCATACAACATAGAAGGGAATAGGATGAGATATTGAAAGGGACTCCTAGGAAAACATCCGCTGAACGCTGGTATAGATGTAGTGATAGTTCTCCATTTGCGACATAAAATTGGAAGAATGCGTGGCATGGCATTAATGCCATTTCATCGAGTTCTCCAACATTCCATGCACTCACGATTATTCTTCTACTTCCCGGATTTGTTCGTATCATTTCCACAGCATTTTGTAATTGATCGATTATTCTTCCATCATTTGCTTCCCATTTTCGCCATTGTTTTCCATAAACTGGGCCCAAATCTCCATTTTCATCTGCCCATTCATTCCAAATTCGAACCTTGTTTTCTTGAAGGTATTTGACATTTGTATCTCCACTAATGAACCATAGAAGTTCGTGAATTACAGATGGCCAGTGTACTTTCTTTGTAGTAACTGCCGGAAACCGCCGTCGTAGATCAAATCGCATTTGGTGTCCAAATACAGAAAGAGTACCTGTGCCTGTTCGGTCTTCTTTTTCTACACCCTCAAGGAGGATGCGACGCATGAGTTGTTGGTACTCTTCCATGGCGACCGGGTGTCTCCTGAGAAGGGTAGGCCTTTCAACGATGCGGCTGATTTCACGGTGCACCAAGTGCTGAAAGTGTGCCCATTAATTGGTCTGTAAATCGTCTGTATAACATGGCCATTTCTTTTTCTCGCTCTGAATCTTCTGCATCGGCAATTGATTGAAGACCTTCTTCTGAATATCCTCCACCTTCTGGATGATGAATCCACGTCCTCCAAGTGATTCCTTCGCCAACAGACATTGTAATTGGTGTACTAATTCTAAACATACTAGAACCTGGTTTGAGCATCTTATGTGTGTCTAACAGAGCAATCGGATGAAGGGGGACATCAGGGAATGTCGCAGCCAATCTAGCAACTCCTGTTTTACCCTTCAACATGAATGGGGGTTCAGTTCTTCGTGATCTTGTCCCTTCAGGGAAAATACCCATGGCACCACCATTACTGAGGACTTGTTTTGCATTAATCAGAGCATCTTTCCCTCCAGACTCTCGATCAGTCTCTATCTGTCCTGTAGTAGTCATGACTAATTTTGTGAATGCTTGACTGTAATGTTCTTTCTTAGACAAGAAACGCAGAGTTCTTCTTGAACCGACAATCATGAGGATTGGATCTACATGAGCTAAATGGTTTCCAGCTAGAATAACTGCCCCTTTCTTCGGTATGCGTTCTGCTCCTCTGGTTCTAATGCGAAAAATAGAACGAAGTATGACGGGTCCGATTCGTAGAAGCAGTGGATATAGGGGGGTGAATGGTAGTTTTGATTGACCTTTGATTCCCGACAAGGTCGTCAATGTGTCTACAGCATTACTCCCCATGGTTAGATTCCATGGTGACTTGTTATTGACGCTTACTCGTTGATTTAGCACAGAGTCCATGAATTACCGATTTTTCGCAGGTGCATGAATGCCGGAAACTATGCGCTTCTAGGAGTTTTCTTGATTCTTACAGCGCCATGTGTTTCTGCCGTCGAATCAGATTATCAGTATGATGACGATGGTTGGTTAATTCGATTGGCTGGTCCTGAACGACTTGCCCTTGGAGATGAATTTGGATGTCATGGGATGCCAGATGTAAATCCCTTAGAAGACCCAAATTCTGTGCCTGCCTGTATTTCTTATCTGAATGAACGAATTCCTGCATCCAAATGGGGAGAAAACCCTCTAACTTTTGGTTTGCCAGATGACTCAAATTCTAACGTTAATTCTGCAGTTCTTTCAGATTCGTTAATTTCAGCTGGCATACGTGTGGTCGATGATTCAGATTTTGGTCCCAACAATAACACATTCAATTCGTTTGAAGTAAATGCCGGGTCTCTTGAGAAGAGTATTGCTAGTGTCGATTCAATCCTGTCAGCATCAAACGAAGAGGGGATTGTAGTATTATCTTGGATTGCAGAAATGGAAGATTTGAATGTTCGAAAAGATGGAGACGTGGTTTCATGGATCGGAGAACAATCATTTTGGTTTACCACCCCTGGTGAAATAATTTCAAGTAAGTCTCATGCGATGATTAGTACCATCAATTCAAGTGATTCTACAGTAATTGTTGAACAGCCAGGACCAATTTCAGGATTATGGACTACTCCTGGAAATTCTTTGATTACTGCAATTGATGCTGAAGGTATGGGTTTGTCTGTTCATTCAGTAACTTATTCCAATGGTTCTGAATTGCTACAATTAGATTCAATGGATCGTCACTTATCTGAAGGATGGAGATTTGAAAATGGTTCGTTACATCTTTCATTGATGCCAGGATCGGTTGCGACTATACATTATGCATCTAATCAATCACTGGAATCAATACAAGTTTCGAATAATACATTCAATGGTCTGATTCCATTAATTGTTTATGGTGAACATGTCACTGATCTCTTTGAATGGTCATCTGGATTCAAGGATTCGCCAATACGATTCACATGGTTGATAGAACCTCGATCAGTAGCACAGATGGATTGGATTTTACCAATTATCGCAGGAGTAGTGGGACTTATCACAGTATTTTACATGCGTAGGCTAATACTATCTGATGACCCATCACCTGAGTTATATCGAACATTGTTTGAGTCAGAATGATACATTATTCTTCAATCAAATTGATTCCATGTAACGAGTATTCTCGAATACATCGTTCAAGTAAATCTGAATCAATACCTTCAGGTGGGTAAATCCCAATTTGCCCCTCATTTTCTAGCAAGTACTTGACTACTGCACAGGTGATGGCTCCAGTTGTTCGAGCCATGGATGAACCATCCTTTCTCCCTTCGTCATCTAAAATCCATTTAGAGGAGCCGTTTCCCTCGCCATAAACTTCCATCCATGTAAATTCAGGCTTATTTGAGTCCCATTTCCATGCATCTACCAATTGACTTTCAGATAATGTATCCTTATTCGAGATGTACCTGTCGATGTGGCCAGGCCATCTAACTGTTGCTTCAATTAATTCATCTGCATCTACCGAATCTAGAACTGAACGTAACCCATC
>JASLJW010000153.1 GCA_030747885.1 Candidatus Thalassarchaeaceae archaeon | reverse complement strand
ATTGACCTCAGATAATCACTTAATCACCATGCATGATGACACTGTTGATCGGACTACCAATGGAACAGGAGTTGTACGAGAGATGACGTTGAATGAAACCCTTGCTCTTGATGCATCGGCAAAGTTCTCCAATTCTAGCGGAGGTAATCCATGGAATGGAACGCATTTGCCTCCAGCGACTATTGAAGAAGTTCTTGACCGATTTATCGACTCGCCTCTTCGACTAAGTTTTGAAATTAAGAATGGAGATGAAGATGGAAAAATCGCTGCCGAGATAATGTACCAAGAGATTCACAGTCGAGGAATGGATAATAAAATCGAAATTGGTTCATTCCACCTTGAATCATTACAAGCATTCAGAGAATTCAGTGGAGGAGAAATTGCAACTTCTGGCGCGGAATCAGAACTTAAGAGATGTATTATTGCCCCCATGTTGCAACTCGATAGATGGTGGTTAGATCCAGGATCCGCATCAGTATTACAAATTCCAATTGAATGGGGTGGAATTAATCTCGCGACAAAAGGAATCGTTGATCGTGCACATCAACACGGACAGGCAGTTCAATACTGGACCATTAATGACAAAGAAACCATGGATTTGCTAATCGAAATTGGTGCAGATGGTATAATGACCAACAATCCTATCCTCCTAAGGGAATCAATCTCAGAAGCTGGATTTGAACTACCCGAACCGTGGTCTTAATCACAATCGAATAGGTCGAGTTGCACCACATGCTTGGCACTTCATCACAGTAGTACGCCCTTCCTTTACAAAATGTGTATCTGGGGCATTGCATTGGTTACATAAAATAAATGATTTCACATAATTTACAATCCTACCTCTTATCCTCTTCGGGGGAATTCTACCCTTGAACATTACACGATTTGCCTCTCTAGTTCCAGAAGTACCCAATTCGTTTAGTAAATATTGGTAAACATGATTCGGATCCCTATCCATCTTTGAAATAAGTTCAGAAAAATTTCGGATAATGGTCTGATTTCCTTCAATAAGAATCTCAGGTTCAGGTAGAGTCCAACGTGCACGCTCACTAATCTCTAGTGGAATCTTGTCCCTAGCACGGTCTAGAAGTGACTCATACTCAAAATCCGCCATAAGCAGCCGACTGGCACTCCCCATTTCAATCTCACCACCTATTTCGGCCGTTGCATTGATGCACCGAGCAAGAATAAGACAATCATGGATGACGGGGTTCGTGTGCTTTTCACTAGATTGCATCCAGATGCCAAGCCTCCAATGAAAGGTAGTGCTTCAGCCGCTGGATGGGACCTCAGAACAGTTGAAACGTGTGAAATCAAGAAAGGAGAGTCAACTAAAGTACCCACTGGACTTGCAGTAGCCATTCCTATAGGGTACGAAGGACAAGTTCGTGCTCGTTCATCTCTAGGTGCCAAAGGAATCATCCTACCAAATGGAATAGGAACAATAGACGCGGATTATCGTGGACAAATCCATGTGTTGATGACTTGGATAGGTGAAGGAGATTCAACAATAATCGAAGCAGGAGAACGTGTTGCTCAAATGGTAATTTCACCTATTCCAGTAGTCAATTTCGTAGAAGTAGATGAAAATCAACTCGGAGAGACCGAAAGAGGGGCTGGCGGGTTCGGAAGTACCGGCAGATACTGACTGAGACCGATATTCCGTCGGTGGATTGAAAACGAGTGATGACCACCACACATCGGTCAATATGACGCTGAGCATAGATGAACTCAGAACAAAGGCGAATGAACTCCGTGCCAAGGGGCTAAACACTCAACAGATTGCAGATGAATTATCCGTGTCTCAAACAACGGTCCAATGGTTAGCTAGCGAAGGGATTTCTGAAGCCCCCCCAGATGATGTCCGTATCGGATGGAGGACAATTGGTGCAAGAGCATCAAGAATAGAAGCCATTGGGCTAATTCTTGCAGATATTATCGATGAAGAGTTAGGCGGAAATATCGACACAATAGTGGGAATTAGCATCAATGGGATTGCCTTCGCTCAATCACTAGCAGGACATATAGATGCTGATTTTGCAATTTTCCGATCTGTAAATAACGATGGAGCAGGACATTTATCAAATAAATATGGAAATGTGGCAGGTAGAAATGTCGCCATTATTGACGATGTTCTCTCGACTGGTTCCACGATGAGCCGAACAATCGAAGCACTCCGATCAGAAGGGGCAAATGTGTGTCTTTGTATGGTATTGGTAAACAAGACGGAACGGAACGAGATAGAGGGTGTTCCTCTAAGAGGAATCATTCGAGCAGTAAATGTCTGAGGTGCCTGTATGCACTGGGCAGAACGAACCGCAGCAAACCTCGGCCATCGAGGTAGTTCTCACCTAGTTACTGCAGGGATTACTCCTTCAGGAGAATTTCACATCGGACACATTAGGGAAATTCTAACCTGCGACATGATTGTTCGGGCGTGCATACAATCAGGTCTAGACGCTGAATTACTTTTCATCGTCGATTCAATGGACCCTCTTCGGAAAGTCTACTCATTCCTATCTTCAGATTATGAAAAGTACATCGGACACCCCCTATATCTGATTCCACCTCCAGATGAAAATGGCAAACCAATTCTTGATTCAGAAAGTAGTTATGCAGAACATTTTCTCAACCCGTTTCTTGATGCCCTGACCGAATTAGGAGTCAAACTACGACTTTCTTGGAACCATGAAGAATATAGAAACGGGAAATTTGAGAACGCCTCTCGCATATTTTTAGATAATCGTGAAGAGGTGGCTGGAATTCTCACTAACGTTTCAGGGCGCCCCATAGATGATGACTGGTGGCCATATACGCCTATTGGCCATGATGGGAGCTTCGATGGAATCACAATAACTGGATGGGATGATCCATATGTGACTTGGATTGATTCAGAAGGGAAAGAAGGTAAATCACACATAGGTACAGATGAAGGGAAATTACCGTGGAGGCTCGATTGGCCAGCAAAATGGAATTTCCATGGAGTCACATGCGAACCTTTCGGCAAGGATCATGCTGCATCAGGTGGTAGTTATGCAACCGGTCGTCTTCTGGTTGAACTTCTAGGAACTAAAGCCCCTCATCCAGTTCCTTACGAATGGATTCAACTAAGAGGGATGGGGCCAATGTCTAGCAGTGCAAACATCACAGTAGGACCTCTAGAAGCTCTAGAAATTGTGCCTCCTGAAATCTTACGGTATC
>JASLJW010000152.1 GCA_030747885.1 Candidatus Thalassarchaeaceae archaeon | reverse complement strand
TGGTGATGTTTTGTTATACAGTCATTTAGACAAACAACCCCCAGTTACTGAACTGTGGTCAGAAGGAAAACATCCGTTTGAACCAGTCTTTGAAGGCCCCTATCTCTTTGGAAGAGGGAGTGTAGATGACGGATATGGAGGCTATTTGTGTGCTTTAGCTGTACAGACCCTCCGTTCTCATGGAATCCCCCATCCTCGATGCAGATTTTTAATTGAGACATGTGAAGAATCTGGTTCATATGATCTACCCCCATATCTAGATGCATTATCTGAAGAAATTGGGACCCCTGACTTGGTAGTAGTTCTCGACTCAGGGGCAGGAGATTACGAAAATATCTGGGTAACCGAATCATTGCGGGGAATGGTAGCAGGAAAACTCAGAGTAGAGGTTAGTAGTGAAGGAGTTCACTCAGGATTTGCAGGCGGTATCATTCCGGAGACATTTCGAATAGCACGCAACCTCATTGAACGAGTTGAAGATTCTTCTTCAGGAGAGATATTACTTCCTGAACTCTATGTTGAAATCGATGAATCATTACGTAGCCGTGCGGAAAGAATTGTCGAAGTTCTTGGCGATTCAGTTTGGACTGAATTTCCTATGTTAGATGGAGTCCAACCTCAAGTTATGGATCCTGTAGAATTAGTATTGAATGGAAATTGGAGACCTGCCCTTGCAGTAATTGGAGCAAATGGACTTCCACCTACAGCAGAAAGTGGGAATGTATTGAGACCTTATACTGAATTTGCCCTTTCGTTCAGAATACCTCCCGGGGTTGATTCAGAAGTGGTTGGAGATGTAATCAAGGAAGTTTTAGAGAAGGACCCACCTCATGGGGCAAAAGTCACATTCGAATTATTGGTTGGTGCTGATGGATTCCGAGCTCCACCCCTCCATCCTTCGATTGACTCCGCGCTAAATATAGCGGCACAACATCTCTATGGAGAGAACTGGATGCCATTGTTTGAAGGAGGCACAATTCCATTTCTTGCAATGATGCAGAATCGTTTCCCAAAAGCATCATTTTTGGTAACTGGTTCAATGGGTCCAGATGGAAATGCACATGGTCCAGATGAGAAACTTCACGTCCCTGCATCTGAGAATCTAACATTAGCAATCTCACTTGCTTTGAACGCCCTCTCTGTTGGCTGAGTTGTAGGAACTTAGCCCAATAGAGCCGCCGGGGTTATATCGGAAGGTGTTTTGGAATGAGCGATGGAGCCCCTCAGCGACGACGAGGTAGACGAACAGGATACCCCCGAGCAGCGTATTCGCCGACTTGAAACTCGGCTTGCCGAAGAGACACAGAGATTGGAACGTCTCTATGATGCATATCGTAAGGCTGAAGGAGATATTGCAGATAAACAAGCTCTCATTGATGTCTTGGAGAAGGAAGCTCTAGACCGTGAAATTGAACGTGAAGGTCTCGAACATCTCCTTTCAGAAAAAGACAATAAAATTCGTGAATTGGAACTCGATGGAGCAAAATCCTCCAAGCGTGTCGAACATTTGGAGCCAGAATTAGAGAAAATGGAAGAGAAATACTCCAAAGAACGAGCAATGCTCGGCCGAGTTTACGAGATTACCGAAGAATTGGATGAACAACTCCAAACAGCCCAATCCGAATTGGAAGCTCGAGATGATTGGTATGTCCAACACATGAAGGTCTTTGAAGACTTGAATCAAGCAATCAAGGATCGTTATGAGATGATTGAATCAGCAGTAGAGAAGGCAGCAGAATTCCAGAAGGCACAAGAGAGTTTCAAACAACGAATGGAAGAAGCAATTTCTACAGCACAGAAGACAGGTGCCACTATTCCTGTGGGTCCCATTGAAGTTTCAGTTGATGCTGGTGAAGACGGTGTTCTAGGCACAGATGATGACGAAATTGTAGTCAATCCTGCAGGTACTGCTGAGCAGGAAGAAGAGTGAGCCTTTGATGGGCATCGCCCAACCAGGGCAAGGCCCATCGATTCTAGTTTCTGCGATGTCTTTAGGGATGTTTTCTATTTCCTTCTTTGTCGCAGACCCTGGTGGATTCATTACTCTAACTGGAGTAATTCTAGCATGTTTGGCCGCATTCATCGTTTTCTTCCATCGTGATCCTGAACGTTTCATTCCACGAGATGAGAAAATTATCCTATCACCTGCTGATGGAAAAATAATGTTCGTTGTAAGAGAAAGATCTACGGGAAGACGTCCTTCAAAAGAAGAGATGAATTCTGAAACAATAGAAACTCATCCATTGATGGGAGATTGGTATCCGGAACCACTCCCCAAGCCTCTAAGTTTCAAGACTGAACAGAGATGGGAACAAGTTTTGCAAGGATCTGAACAACCCTCTGATGTGTTTCGAGTTGCTATCTACATGTCTCCCCTAGATGTTCATGTTCAACGCAGTCCTTTCAAATCACAAGTCATAGCAATGGAACATCGTACTGGCAAAGGTCGTTCTAGAGGCCCATTTCGTAAAGCATCAAAGAAAGAAAGTGAAGGAAATGAACGAGTGAGAACAGTTTTTCAGTCAGAAGATGGGATTTTTATTGAAGTAACTCAAATTTCTGGAGCCATTGCTCGAACAATTATTCCTTTTTGTTTTGTTTCTGATTTTCTCGAAAAAGGTCAACGATATGGAATGATTCGTTTAGGCAGTCGTGTAGATATTCGAGTACCAGCAAACATTTTCACTCCTTTGGTTGAACCAAATAGCATGGTTCTCGCAGGAAATTCTCCGCTATTCAAGAAATAAATTCCTTGCAACGGTTAGGGATAGAAGAGAAAAGATAGTCCAATGATGACGTAGGTTGCTAACAACATCGCACCTTCCATCCAATTAGATTGACCATCTCTAGAAATACTGTTTGCAATCAAAACGGCCAACAAACAAGCCGCAGTTTCTAAGAGTCCGAATTCAAAACTCAAATCAACTCCTACTATCCAAGATACTAGAATAACTAGTGGCGCAACAAATGCTGCAATTTGTACAGATGAACCAACAGCAATTCCAATTGACAGGTCCATTCGATTTTTTCCAGCAACAACAACAGCAGTGAAATGCTCAGCAGCATTGCCAAACAAAGGTAGAAGAATTACACCGATGAATACTGCTGATAGTCCAATTGCTTCTCCGGCAGCCTCTACAGAATGAACCATGATTTCAGCCATTAAAGAAACAAAAACAGTTGCTATAAGAAGCAACAATCCTGCATCTCGAAGCTCCATTGTTGGCTCTTCATGATCATGAGAACTTCCAGACATCATATCTGAATGAGTTTTTAGTTGGAAAAACAATAGGAGTGCATAGGATACCATTAGAACAATCGCAGTTAACCTAGAAACCATTAGCACTCCACTAATTATTTCAGTTTCTTCGATTCCACCAATTGAAAGAGCAATGTGGAACACAGTGGGTAGAATCAAACATATCGTAGAAAGAAGAAGAAGAGTAGTGTTGATACTCACTGCTTGAGGATTGAACATTTGCTCTTTATGGCGTAGGCCCCCCCAAAGAAATGAGAGTCCCATTACTAAGAGAAGATTCCCTAAAATACTCCCAATTAAACTGGTTTTTACCAATGTAATCATAGCATTTGCTCCATCAATATCATTCTCTGAAAATGCACTTGCTGCAGCGAAAACCGCCACTATTGCAATAATAATTTCAGCAGCATTTCCAAATGTTGCATTTAGTAATCCCCCTACTGATTCTGAAGTTCTAGTTGCAATTTCTTCCGTTGCCTTTCCCATTAGGAACGCCAATGGCATTATTCCAATCATAGAGAAAATAAATTGGATTGATTCGTCAAGATGTGCTAATTTTGCATATCCTGCAATTGGAACTGCGATTAGAAGCCAATTAAGCATCGAATTTCTTGGATCACATGCCGTAATTATGGTGGAAATACTGTTCAGCATGCTTTTTTCAGAATCACTAACGACTTCTGCTGCTTCAGACATACCCTAACCAAGCAAAGACGGAGCGTCAAGATTGCGATTCTCGGAGCCTTCATGTTGAGAAGAGTTGAGGGCTGTTTATGCCCCGCGGCCCTTCTATCGCCCTTTCGGGTGCGCCAGGGTCTGGTAAGAGTAGTATTGCTAAATTGGCAGAATCAGATGGATGGAGAATAATTTCAGTCAAATCATTAGCGGAGAATCATGGTTTCTTGGGCCCACATGATTCAGAAGAAGGCGCTCAAGAAATTGATATCGATGCCCTTCGTATTGCTTTAGGCCCTATCGAAGGCCCTTTGATTATTGACGGCCATCTAAGTCATCGTCTCGAAGTAGATGCTATTGCTATTTTGAGATGTGAACCATCAATTCTTCAAACTCGTCTTAAGGCACGTGATTATCCAACTTGGAAGATTGAATCTAATGTGGAATGGGAATTAATGGGAGGAACTTGGGCAGAAGTTGAGATAGAAACGGTTGCAGAGTTTGAAACTACATCTTGTGAGATTGATGATGTATGGGATGAAATAAGAGGGTGGATTAGTGAAGGACATCCTAGAAGAGATCCATTTATTGATTGGTTGAATGATTAAACAATAGCCTTGCGTAGCTTGATTACATAATCTAAACCCGAGAGTACAGTTAGAGCAGTTGCAATCATTATGGCCCAAAAGCAGATTTCTGCATAAATCATTCCAGCCATGGAAATTCCATGGAACGCCATCCCTCCGAGAATCATTATGATTGCAATTGTTTGAGACATTGTCTTCCCTTTCCCCCATTTACTAGCAGAGAAATCAATTTGTTGGACTTCCGCAAATCCTCTAAGTCCGGTGATGAATACCTCTCTGGTAAGGATTAGGATTACAGCCCAAATTGGGACCAAAGAAGATGTCCACTGGGAAGATGCCAATAGAATAAGCATTGTTTGAATCAATATTTTATCTATTAACGGATCCATCATTCGTCCAAAAACAGTCACACTGTCTAATTTTCTAGCTAGATAACCATCCAATGCATCTGTAGCCATTCCAATGGAAAACACACTCAATGTTGCCCACCAAAACCATGATTCTGGAAAACTATCTCCATTTCCCCAGCAAACAAAAATCGCAGTCAATATTGGAACTGCCACTAGTCTGGACAAACTTACGATGTTGGGCCATGGGCTAACCACCTGATTTCCGTCCATGAACTGTTCATGACGAACTTATGCAAGGTTCTTCCGGCGATATCGATGCTCTAAAGAACTGGTTTCTAGGATAAATTCTCAGCGTCAAGTTCATGTCGGTTAGAGTACCATCGATAGTATAGGTCCAGCCATGTCTGCGAAGTCTCGTTCCAGTTTTTCGCTCGTACTCATCCTTTTATTGAGTATGATTTCATTGCCATCAGCAATGGCTGACGATCATTATGATTTCAATGATATCGGCAACCCGAACGACGTTCAAGCCCAAGAAATGCAAGCAGTTTGGGATTCTACATATGAGTTTACTAGAGTTACTTGGAGGAACATAGGTGGAGACGGAGGGACCGGAGGAGGAATCTCCTCCAGCACGATCCAAAACCTTCCATTGGTGAAGTATCGAGTATATCGTGCTGAACAGCCAATTGTGCCTTTGGACATTACCAATGGAAATTATACTCATTTCACTGAAGTAGATGCTTGTGTCGATGACCAAGATGCCTTCGAATGTCTTGATCAAGAAAGGAGTGCAATTTTCTTTACGTCTCACAGTTCAAATGGGTCTTTTCATTATGCAATTACAACTGTATTTGCAAATGGTACTGAACTTGGTTTAGTTGAGATGAACGTTTCTCAAAACTATATTCCTGTTATTGAGGACTCAAATCCAATTTCTACCCCATTTAATTTACGCGCGACATATGATGGAGGCGCATCTGAAACGGTCTTAGAATGGGATAATACTGTCTCAGTTTTCTTCCCAGGTCAGTTAACTGAAACCGGATTAAATGCCTATACGATTAGGATTTATGAGCACCCAGTTCCAGCAACTAGGGAGAATTGGGCAGATATCAACCCCTCTCTTGTTGCTTCGGATTTGCCTGCCGGAACTAACAGCCACCGTCTCGTGGTTCCCAATGGAGTAGACAGAGAGGTATACTATACTGCAACGTTAGTGGATATGGGCTACGAAGACTATCGTATGTTAACTTCGAATTCACTAAGCGAGCCTGTTCGAGAAGATAATCGTGCCCCCTCTCCTGCCATTGAGGTCGCAGCATCATTCTCTGCAGACCCATCATCAGGTTATGGGACAACTAGAGTAGTTTGGACAGATGATCCTTACGAAGATGGAAATGAAACATACAAAATTTGGAGAAGTTCAACACCATTTGGACAAAATGTTTCCGGAGCAACACTAGTGGGAACATCTTCTGCAGGTATTGAGTTGTTTGATGTAGTCATAGATCAAGGAACTCTAGGTGAATCGTATTATGCTGTAACAATTGCAGATTGGGTCGACAATCATGATGGGTTGGTGTCTTCTGGATCTACATCTACTTTGATTTTTGAAGATACATTCAATCCATGGATTGCTGAACCAACCAGTGTTTCTGCAACATACATGAATGGAGTTACAACAGTTACTTGGAATGATCAGATGGGTGCTGAAGGGGAAGTTTACCATGTTTATCGCTCTGTAGGAACCCGCCTCACATCGGCTTCCAATCTCACTTTGGAAGCCGAATTGATAGCCACTGTTCCAGATGGTGTTCAAACAGCATCATCATCTGTAACATCTGGAGTCGTTCAGACTTCTTACTATTGTGTAACTACTGAAGCACGCTACGGATATGTCAATGGAACATATGAGGATACACGCTTCGTTCAGAATTGTTCAGAACCTACTTTAGAAGATACAAGAATGCCAAACCCTGCCTTTGTTTCAGAGCCACAATTGGAAGTAATGTCTTCACAAAAGTACGTATTAGTTAGTTGGATAAACAACATCGATGAATCAGGTGAGACTTATTCTATTTGGGCGCATTCGGGCAATCCTTGGGGCATTGAAGGTTGGGAACAAGAAGATGTTCTAACATCGAATGTTAGTGGAGCAGAAGATTGGGTACTTCTAATGGATAACATCGAAGAACCAGGAGAAGGAACAACGACCATTTATCGAAATATCAATATCGATTTAGGATTGGATCAATATCGATGGTATGCAGTTACAACTACTGATATGTGGGGCAATGAAAATTTAGCAATTTCATCCCCTGGAAACGTTTGGCGTGTGCATGAAGATACAACTGCACCATCAGCAGAAATTACCATTGAGGGCGAAGATGATGATGGCAACGATTTCATTGCAAAGGCATTAACGCTCGGTGATTATGAGCTCCTTTTCAAAGTAAATGAGATGTTATCTGAAGATCCAGTAATCAACGTCACTACTACAGATTATGATGAGGCTGCAGGTACAGGTTATGCATTTACAGAACAAGGAGGGATGGTTCGTGCAGAACCAGTTCCTGGTAGAGAATTGACCTATCGATTGAGAATGACATTGCCAAATGGCCTCTCTAATGCGGACCTTCATGTCGAGTATACATTGGTAGATCAAGCAGGAAACACTGAGACAAACATAGTAGAAGGGTGGCCTGTAGATGTACAAGAACCAAACATTCAGATGTATTCTCCAGGAACCTCCAGTACCTATTTGTATGGCGAATATGTTAGAGTCCATGGTAGTGTTAGTGATGATGTAGGAGTTGAATTTGTTAGAATCAAGTTTGAGAAAGGCCTTGCACAATCAACTATTGTTCGTACTGAATGGTTCAATGTTACAGATATCACAGCATTAGACGATGATGGTAAAATCTTCGTCTTTGAATACGTAGATCCTGCAGCATCATGGCCAGATAAAGGAGCACAGAAACTAATCGTTGAAGCAGGAGACGCAGCAGGTAACACCCGACAAATTTCAATTATTTTCACAGTAGATTTGTGTCAACGAACCGTTAGTGGATTTACCGTATGTGCAACGTCAATCGATGATCTCAATCCTCCTGATGTAGATGCTGACGGTGTTAGGGACGATATGGATATGTGCATAGAACCGACTCTAGGCGAAGAAGTGGATTCCTCAACAGGTTGTGCAGCTCCTGGATTATTTTCTGGCACATATCTCCTTGTTTACGCAATGGGTGGCCTCAATCTTGTTTTGTTGATAGCATCAATATTAGCTGCTTCAATGGCCAACGCTAACCCATCCAAGAAACGTCGTGGAGATGAAGAAGATATGCTTGACGAAGATGATTGGATGGCTGACTTCATGAGTGGAGGTAGCGGTCAAGGTTCTCCAGATGATGTTCGTGCCGACATGGCTTCGTTGAATACTAAGAGTGAGGAGAAGGAAGAGAAACAGGTAGACGAAGAAGAGGATATTTTCCAAGAGAAGGTATCTCGACCAAAGCGTCGAACCAAGAAGAAATCCGATGAATCAGATGACGATGATGAGGATGACGATGAAGGAAGTTCTCGCCCACGCGTACGTCGCCGAAGTGTTCGCCGTCGTTCCTCCTAGGCGGTTTTCCATGTTTGGAATGGACGACCCTTCAAAGGTTGTTGAACAGATTAGAAGTTACATTGCTGAAGGTCGTTTGGAATTAGCAGAAGTAATGGCACAGGAACTTTCTACTCATCTCCTTAATTCCAAGAGAGACAATGACTTAGATAGTATCCTTGTGTTGGTTCTTAGGGAATGGACCCTTGTTCTTTTCATTAAAGAACAATGGAAAGAGGCACGTACTGCATCATTGAGATTGGCTAAGGCACGAAGGATTCAGATTCGCAGACTTCGTTCTTTAGGAGATGTTGATGCACTTTCCAATGGTTTGCAATTAGAGATTGAAGATTTGGTACTTCATGGTAGAATTGAATCATCTAGAGGGCGCTTTAGGGCATCTAGAAAGTGGTTTTCTACTGCAATAAAAAGGGATCCTAATCACATCGAAGCGCGTCTTTCTAGAATTGGTTCTCGTTGGAGAATTAAAGGGTCTCTCAAAGGAGGAAATAGTGATGTAAAGGATTTACTAAAAACACTTGATAGGAGCGCAGGTGTAGAAAGAATTGGAGGAGTTTTGGGAATGAGAATTTCCGAATCTTCTTTGGTTTCCACCGATAGAATTCTTGAGATAATTGAAGGATGTTGCGATTCATCCCTTGGGCTTTCTACCAAAGTTGTTGAACGTGCCCAGATCTTGAAAGAAAGAATACTTTCAGAAATCAATCAAATTCAATCTGGAGAAAGGGAATCCAATGCTAGACTTGCTGCAGCTATAGATTCGTTAACACCATCGTTAGATTATCACCAATATTCGTCGAGTTAATCTACAGGACCTTTGTATTCCAACCATTTCCGACAGGAATGGCACCACGTCCACTTTCCTCCATTTGCTACTGCTTCTTGTATTGGTCCATTGCAATGCGGACAACTTTCCTCAGATTCTATATTTCTTCTTGAATCATCACTTAATCTATTCATCACAAGATATCCAATTGAACCAAGTAGTGCAATTGTTCCGAGTATCAATAATATCAATAATGTCGAATTTTGACTACTTGAATCAGACACCTCTTCCCCATCAGGCGTATTTTCAGGGGGACCATCGGTTATCACTTCAGGTGGACAAGAGCAATCCAATGAATTCGGGTTTGAACCATCCCAACAAATGACTTGAGGACAAACAACTCCATTTGAAGAATCATTATTGGTATTCGAATCATTATTTCCAATTTCTTCTTCCGGCGGTTGACAAATTAAAGGATTAGTGGAATCATAATCAAAAGGTAATCCAGAACTACTTTCAGGAACACATCCATCATTATCTGGATCTCCATGTGCTAAGAAATCGAATGGAAAGAGATCACCTGATTCAATTCTCAGTCCTGTATCAGGGTTAATTGTAAAGGAGTAATTATCTCCATAGCCATCGCCATCAAGATCTATACATTGGGTATTATCGTTGGGAAAGGCATCACCAAATGAAGGAGTTCTGTATCCATCATTATCTGACTCATAGGTATAATTGTCTCCACACCCATCACCATCTCTATCTGTGCTTTGTCTATAATCAGCTGGAAAAGCATCACCTGAATCGATTCTCAAACCATTACTTCCAACGATAAATGAATGTGAATCACCAACTCCATCGCCATCAGAATCTCTTGATTGGAATGGATCATCGACAAATGCATCTGCAACCCCTAGAGGGTGTGCAAGCCATTCCATATCAGGATCAGAGACCCCATCCCCATCTGAATCAAGACAACCAAATCTATCGATATTGGATTCACCAGATACGAGAGGGCAATCATCACCTTCATTTCCATTTGCATTATCTCCGAATCCATCATTATCCGAATCTGTCCATTGAGTTTGATCATTTGGAAAATCATCCATTTCATCCGGCACGCCATCTTGATCTAAATCTGAGATAAATCTTGTAATGCTACCTGTATGGTTCACCATAATCAGCGTTCCATCTTGACTGAGACCCATTCCCCTAGGTATTCCAGAGATAGATAGAGAAGTGACGATTGTCTCATTGAATGGGTCTATGAATTCGATTTTACCTGTTTCTGATGTAGAAACATCTCCTGAACCTACAATCACTCCTTCACCATTAATATCAATTGCAATGGAGAAAACTTCCCCATCAACGGGGATATTTCGGAAAACTTGGTCTTGTACTGGATCATACATCTTCACCATTGAATCCCATCCAGCAGTAATCAAAACTCCTTCAAACCACTTGTTTACGCCAGAATAATTCTCATGAGAATATGCAATTCCGTCATCGGTCCAAGCCAAAGGATCTGGTCCAATTGTTGTCCACAATCTTACATCTCCCTGTTGGCTAATTGAACTCATTCTTTCTCCACTGGTATCAAATGCAATAGTCCAGTGAACTTCTGGGTATCTCCATTCTCGAAGGATTTGTCCTGCTTGGGAAATAACTGCAACAACTCCGTCTGCGCTGGTGTTGTTGGGATTTTCTCCAAACGTTGCAATAATATCACCATCCATAGTTACACGAGCTCTTCCAAAAACCGATACAGTATTAGTGGCTGACAAATCAATAGTCCAGACATTCTTATTTTGTTCATCACAAGCAACAATTATTCCATCACTGAATCCAATAATTAATTCCTCTTCCGACCATTCAACACTCTTTGCATATGGAATTGTATCAATGGGTTCTCCAAAATTAGGATGATAGCATTGCCGATTTCTCGATCCCAAATCTAAATCCCAAACTGTCACTACTCCCCCAGAGTTTGCCATTGCAACCAAATCTCTGTTGGAGGCGATTGCAATTTCACGCGTTAATCTAGTTCCAAGTCTGCTATGAAATGTCAATCCAGTAGCATCTTCACCCCAGATTTCGATAGTCCCATCTCTTCCTGAAGATGCACTTAACCCTGAACTGCTTGAAGACACATCCAATACATCCGCAGGAACTCCTTCACCGCCACTCACGAAGCTATGCCATCCAACATCATTCAGAATAGAACCCATTTGATCAATGAACATCATTCTACCTGGATCATGAAGTCCAACCAATAATTGATCACCGCTTTTTGACCATGAAATGGATGAAATGTTTTGGGGAATAGGTGAGTACCATTCTATCTGTCCGTCAATATGACGGAAATGAGTTACTACGCCTTCATTTGGTCGATTCCATCCAACGGTGTAACTTTGTCCCGTTGAATCCCAATCAATTGCCCAAGCAGTTACTTCGTTTCCAGAACCTCCAATTGCTCTGTCCCATAATGGTTCCAGTTCTGGAATCGAATATCCAACAACTCGATCTTGATTCTGATTTTGTGAAAAATATCGGAGTGTACTAGCAACAACGCTACCATTTGGTGAGAGTGAACAATCTGTTGGCATTGATGATGTGTAGATGCTATTCGGGCTTCCATTTCCTCCCATGAGATAACTTGTTTCTACAGTAACAATTTCTCCAGGGATATTGGGATTATCGATTCCCCCACATATCACAATTCTACTTCGATCTTCGGAGATATCCATTCCCCATAGAAATCCATTTTCAGCACCAGTAAATCCTTTTGCCCAAGTCATTTGATATCCTGTGGTGGAGTTAATCGGCCAATTACTTCCTGTGTCAATAATCTCGAAAACTACCAAATCATCGTCGGAATCAGCAATCATAAGGTGTTCCGAATCAAGCCACATTACGTCAACTAAAGGATCAGGATGCGGAGAGTAAAAAACAACTCTTCCATCCGTTACATTCCAAACTAGTACTCTTTTTTCATTGATGTCTACTCCCGCAATCATCGACCCATCAGGTGAGAAATCAATCCCCCAAAGAGCACCAGTTGTATCAGGCCTCCAAAAGTCTGCTTGGAACCCCCCTCCACTTGGTGGTTCGATTGTTTGGCTCCATTGCAGACTCTGGACTTCATTTCTCGTATCTTCATCCAATTGAGTAGTTGAAGGACTGAAAGTTCCAATCATTGTTGAGGTCAATAATAGGAAAATTATCGAAATTGAACAAACCCTCAACCGTAGCCTGCCCATGTTCCTCCAAAGTACCTCCTTCGCTTGACTGTTTGGCTCCCGCAATCAATTGAATACACTCTAATCGTCGAAATTTACCCTTTTATTGACGATACGGTTATGATGGCTACGAATACGCTGCCCCCATGCGACATATTATCGATCGTGTTTTAGAATTGCAGGATTCCGATTCTGAACCACCTATTGTCCCCGCCCCACAAGATGGAGATTTAGCAGAATTACTGAAGACATTACAGCCTAGAATACGGGTTTTCGGATGTGGTGGTTGTGGAAATAACACAGTCTCTCGCCTTACTGAAGAAGGACTTCTGGATGACGAATATGTTGTTGGATGGGCAATCAATACTGATGCTCAACACCTTCTCCGAATTCAAAGTGAACACAAGATGCTCATTGGCAGAACTGCACGGGGAAGAGGAGCTGGAGGAGACCCAGAAATGGGTGAACGAGCAGCATATGAATCTGAAAGACAGTTGACGGAATCAATCGATGATTGCGATCTTGCATTTGTTACTGCAGGTTTGGGTGGCGGAACTGGAACTGGTAGCGCTCATGTTATTGCAAGATTAGCAAAGGCTGCTGGAGCACTTACAATTGGTGTTGTAACTTATCCTTTCAATTCAGAGGGTACTCAAAGACGTCAGAATGCAGATTGGGGCCTTGAGAGGTTGAGAGAAGTATGTGATACTGTAGTCGTATTGCCGAATGATCGTCTTTTGGAAGTTGAAGGAGTTCGAGACCTTCCTATTGCTGCTGCTTTCCGAGTTGCGGATGAGTTGTTGATGCGATCCATTGCAGGAGTAACTGAATTAATTGCCAAGGAAGGTTTGGTTAATCTTGACTTTGAAGATCTTCGTTCAGTAATGGTAAATGGAGGAGGTACTGCAATGATTGGTTATGGAGAGGGAAGAGGTCCAGATCGGTCAGAGTACGCAACACGCCAAGCTTTGGAATCCCCATTATTGGACATTGACGTATCCGATGCACGTGGTGCTTTGGTCAATGTTGTTGCCGGAAAGAGTCTGACATTGGGCGAAGCAGAAATGTGTGGACAAATCATTCGAGAGAGCATCAATCCCAATGCAAGAATCATTTGGGGAGCAACTGTTGATGAATCGTTAGGAGAGGAACTCCGTGTGTTGATTGTGTTAACAGGAGTACGGAGTGAACAAATTCATGGAACATCGTTACAGAACCGTTCTAGAAGCATCAGGTCACGTTCAACTACCTTCATTCGTTGATGGCTACGATTCCGTTGTGCTTAAGTGGGGCACGGAAGTCGCATCGAAGGCTGAGGGTGCACCATGGCTGATGAAGGAGATAGCAAAGGCTCTGTTGAACAGCGGGCGCAAGCCATGCAGGACGATATTGAGCGATGGGTTCGGCGCCGTCAAAGAGGCGATTGGGCTAGGATTATTCGCATGGCTCGAAAACCGTCCAAGGCAGAGTTCCGTCAGACAATGATTGTTTGTGGAATTGGAATGTTTGTTCTTGGTGCAATTGGTTTCGGCACTCTTTGGTTAATGGATAATCTCCTTCCTTCCTTCTTTTCTTGGTTGACTACACCAACCGATGTTCAGTTCAATAATCCATAGGTGAATCAATATGTCAAATGCATTCGTTATCTATCTGCGAAATGAAGAGAAGGTACTTCTCCTGAAGCGTGATGAAAGTGTTAGTGAATTTCCATTAGCCTGGGATGGTATCTTTGGTGTTGGAGATGCCCACGATCTAGATGTTGTTTTTCAGAGAATAACAGAAGCAACAGGCATTGAAGCAGACAAACTTACTCATGTTCGAACGGGAGAACCGAGAGGTCTTGCTTTCGGAAATCGATTGAATGAAGTCACACCCGTTTTGGTTGCTACAGGTGAAACCCATGTTGTTCCGGCAGCACTCTATTCAGAGTTTGAATGGCTCGATGCAGGAGACATGAGAAGCAAGGATTACTCAATTCCCTCTCTCGTCGAGATGTATGGAGATGTAGGGAGTTATCTCTACATTTTGAAAACATCAATTGGTCAAGAAGCCAATGTAGCCAATGAAATTCGCGCCCGTCTTTCGGGTTCAGGGTCACTTGCTGACGTAGTGGATGAGATTTATGCTGTACTCCAATCGGATCACATGAGGGGCTATATTTTCGTCGAAGCATCTGCTCAACACCATGTTGAGAAAGTTATCGGCCGAGCAGGAAATCGAACAACTCCTCTGAAGAATTGTCGTAAGTGTCTAGATGGAGAAGCACCTTTCCGTGACATCTTCCCTCACCTTGAACCAAAGGCAGCAACAGCTGGTATTTCCGAAGGTGATATCGTTGAGGTCCGTCTTGGTGCGTTCAAAGGTCAACGTGCTCGTGTAACGAACATTGCAGATAGTAAGGAAGAGATTACAGTTGAATTGTTTGATGCCCCTGTACCTATCCCATTAACAGTCCGAGCGGATCAGATTAGGGTAACTCAGAGAGTAGAGTAGTTTAGGACCGATTAAATAGAGGAAGCAAGTCGCCGCGATGCTAAAGGAGTGGAATCAGATGTCAGCACGCAACGAAACCCCCCATGTCATCAATCAGACATTGGGAGTTCCAAAGTGCAATGGCGACTGGGATTCTGCTGTCGAGAATCTGACGATGGACCAGGTTAAGCAAATTGCTCAGAAGCAAGAGGACCGCCTTACTGGTGCAACTCTTTTCGCTCGTTGCCGAGAGGTGATGGGCACATGCGTAGCTATGCGCGTAAGAGTAGAAGGACTTGAGCCCAAAGAGGCATTGAAACAGATGAAGGAGGGGGCGTTCGAAGCGCACTTTGCCTGAATTTGTCACGCAGCGCGGGAGAGGGCAACCTCGTCGACCGCGGAGGTGATGGAAAATGAGAGAAAAAATCCAAGAAGCGATTCAACAGGCTCTTGACGGAGCACCTGAGCGTAAATTCGTCGAGTCGGTTGAGTTTTCTTTTACCATCAAAGATGTAGATTTGAAGAACCCATCCAACAGAATTCAGGAAGAGATTAGGCTTCCAAATGGCCGTGGAAAAGATATCTCGATTGCAATGTTTGCATCAGGTGAAATGGCTACTAAGGCAAAGAATGCAGGTGTAGATGTATTGGATCCAGCTACAATCGAGGATTTAGGAGGAAATCGTCAACGAGCACGTAAGATAGCTAAGAAGTACGACTTCTTCCTTTCTGAAGTTCCTCATATGGGCAGTATCGGTAGATTCCTCGGACAGGTATTGGGTCCACGAGGAAAGATGCCTCGTCCAGTTCCTCCAGTCATGGATATCGGAGCTCTAAGTAATGGTCTACGAAGCACATCTCTAATTCGTTCTCGCGATAAAATCACATTCCATGGACCAGTTGGGTCTCGTTCTCAGACTATCGATGAATTAACTGAAAACGCAATGGCCGTATGGACTCGAGTCATGAGTAGACTTGAACGAGGTCACAATAACATCCGTTCGTGTTATGTTAAGACATCAATGGGTCCTTCAATCAAGATTGAGGTGATCAATTGATTCCTAAGGCAGCTCAGTGGAAAAAGGACCGAGTCGGTCAACTTGAGGAGATTATCAAGTCAGAGGGCATTATTGGTATCGTGGACATTTCAGGTGTTCCTGCTACTAACATGTTGGACATGCGCGCGAATCTACGTGATGGAATGACCGCAACGATGGCCAAGAAGACACTTATTCGTCGTGCATGGGAGAATGCTGGCTTGGATTCGAACCATTTGGATACTCTGCTTGATGGCGTAGTACAGCCTATGTTGGTTCATTCCGACAAGTACAATGCATTCCAATTGTATGCTGAATTAGACAAGACTCGTCAAGGCCGTGCTGCTAAAGATGGGGAGATTGCTCCAGCAGATATCGTTGTAGAAGAAGGAGAGACAGAATTCGCACCAGGACCTATTGTTGGTGAATTGGGTGCAGTTGGAATTCCTGCTAAGATCGACAAAGGAAAGGTCGTAATTCAGAAGACTGTAACCATCGTTGAAGCAGGCAGCCCAATTGAGGGTGAACTTGGTATGATGCTTTCCAAATTGGGAATCAATCCAATTGAAATTGGTCTAATTCTTTCTGGAGTAATTGAAGAAGGAACCGTACTTCCTGCAGATTCTCTAAATCTCGATTTAGACGGATTAAGAAACGACATAATCACAGCAATGTCTGGAGCATTCAATCTTGCTTGCAATGTTTCTTGGTTTGCATCCGAGACAATGCCTACATTACTTTCCAAGGCCAGTTCCGAGGCGTTCAATGTCGCCGTCGAAGCTGGTATCTCCAATGAGAAGACGATCCCCGTCTTCATCTCGCGCGCCCAAGGGCGTGCTCTGGCCCTTGCAGGCCATCTCGATTCCTCTGCCCTGGACGACGAACTCGCAGGAATGCTCGGTGCAGCAGCAGCCTCGGCTGTTGTGGTTGCTGAAACTTCAAGCGAGGAAGCTGCAGAAGCAGCTGAGGAGACCACGGAAGAGGTGGAAGAGGAGGAAGAAGGCGGCTTCGGCGGTCTCGGAGATCTCTTTGGTTAAACAAAAAAAGAAGGTGAAAAAAAATGGAATACGTATACGCTGCTATGTTACTGCATTCGGCTGAGAACAAGATTGATGATAAGAGCGTCACAGCAGTTCTAACTGCTGCTGGCGTAGACGCAGATAAGGCGAGAGTAAAGGCTCTCGTTGCATCTTTGTCTGATGTCGACATTGGTGAGGCAATGGCAACTGCTGCTGCTGCACCAGTGGCGGCAGCTGCACCTGCAGCTGCTTCTGGTGGAGGAGATGCCCCAGCAGCCGCTGAAGAAGCACCTGCTGCAGAAGAGGAAGAAGAGGACGGCGGATTCGGCGGCCTCGGCGACCTTTTCGGCTGATCTCAGAAGTTGTAAAACAGATTGGAACCCCGTACTTGTACGGGTTTAATGTGGATTACTGGCCGTGCGGCAAAACGGACGGACGCCACTGGGCGGTTCACCCCCTCAGTGTTCAGAACCACAGTAAATCCGAAGCATGATGATGGATGACTAACTCCCCCCACTCGTGGACTACGCTACAGTGTATGAGATTCCGGTCAGTGTTGGTTCGGTAGATGCAGTTCG
>JASLJW010000151.1 GCA_030747885.1 Candidatus Thalassarchaeaceae archaeon | reverse complement strand
AAATGTCGATCTTGAAACATGGATTGAAAGAAACCCTATCGGTAGTGTACGTCCTACTGCTGTTCTTGTTGAGGCTAGGATATGGAGCGTAATGGGTATTCTAAGAGGTCCTGAATCCAATACTGAACGTGCTTGGTGGGGGATATTGGAATCTCCATTATTTGATTCATTTGAGGTGATAGATGATCCTATTTTCCTTAGCCATCGTCCTGATTTGCGAATATTGCCCCCCACTTCATGGATGGAAGAAGCATTAGTTCTGGAGAATATTTCAAGAGTCACTGAGTCAAGGAAAACATATTCTCCAGATGCGTTATCTTCTGTGAGATTACAAGGAACATGGACTCTTGACCCTTCATCAACCGAAATTGATGCGGTTCCAATATTGGTGCCTGCATGGATAATGGAAGTTCCAGGTTCATCTACGAGTATTTTGAATGCAGTAAATGGGATAATTCATCCTTTCACAGCAACACTCAGGTGAGGACTTCTAGGAGTCGATCTTGTTCAGCTGCGTGCCTTATTTCTAATGCAATTCGCCTTCCGGTGCTCATCGGTCGACGCCATAATGAGTTACCATATGGATGCCCTACATTCACATGCACATTTGTCCCTCCCCCGATTCTAGGTGCTACGTCATAGATGTGATATTCCATGTCCTTATCGATACATGTCTGCAAACAGAATGGGCCGATTACTCCTGGGTCGTAATGCTCTTTGCTTGCTTCGACAAATTTTTCACCAAGTTCGAATGCACGTTCAAGTAAACTTTCACGTATTGTTGCAGTATTATGTCCAACCACAGTCATTTCTGGAATTTGTTGATGTGCTGGCATCGTCATTTGTTGCGGTGCAGGCAATCTTACGTGGCCATCTAAACTACTCTCAAATCTCCAATCAACACCGAGTAGTTCCAACTTAGGCATTTCTTCTTCTAGAGGGCTGTAAAAGAAGTTGAGATTGAAAACCGGTCCAATTACATAGCGTTCTATCCTAGCACCATCAAGGCTTTCTTGATCAATAACACCCTGAGAAAGTAGTTCAGTTGATTTTTCAACATACTCTTCGTATGAAGCGCATGTAAAGAATCCCCGTTCCAATTTCTTTTGTGCATGATGGAGTTTTACAATCGCTAAACAATCAATATCTTGGGGGTCGTGGATTGCTTCTGGAGCCGGAAGTCCTGCCTTTTCTAGTAACCAGTAATAGTCGAACTCTTCAGTTCTTTCTTCCATTCGTAGCATAGATCTTGAACCAAACATTGGAACTCTGAAATCATTCTCAATCGCATCGATTCCACAATATGATGTAAAGGCCCGATTTGGAATAAAAATCATGTTTCTGTCTCTCATTCCTGCTTGAAACTCTGGTTCTAATACCCCATCGAATCGATCTAGAGTAACTGCTTTGTCTACCATCCCTCTTTTCACTCTTCCAGAAGAAGATCGTTGAGTGCGAAAGTATTCTGAATACAATTTTTCTCTACCTTTTTGACAATATGCGACAGTGGGAAACCCTTCCTCTATTGCACCATCACAGATATCTAGAGCACTATGGCTAGCAGTCATCCCGATTCTGAGTTTCATTTGGTCGTAATCATCTAGGATTCCACGAATATCTTGTGGTTGTATCATCTAATCACATCAATTATTTCTCTGGAATGCCATCAGGTCATCTACACCTAGTGATTCACCTGACATTAGTAAGTCCATTAAGTCACGAGCTTCTACACTTGATGATTGTTCTTCAGATTCAACTTCATCAATTGATGAATTTTGAATTCCGTCGATTGATTGTATACAACGCATTCCTACCAAGAACTTCCTGTGATGTTTATCTGCTATTCTTCGGAATTTCTCTACCTTGCGATGTGCATCAGAATGTTCATCCCTTAATCTTGAGACTTCTTTTCTGATTTCATGCATTAAATCGTGAGCTGATTGTGCAACTAGAGCCGCAGCATCTACTGCTGCATGTGCTTCTTCTTGTTCCGACTCCGCCATTTTCAGACGATTTCGGATTTCCGAAGGCGCGTCATTCTGGGGCACCTTACTTTCTTTTGCCTCTTTCATTTCTTGGATCAACTTCTTCCTTGCTTCTTGGAATTTCTTCTCTGTAATTGAATTCATCATGTATCTTTGTTCAAGTTTATCCATTTCTTGCTTAATTGATTTGATTCCCCTAGTCTTTTTTCTTTCACTTGCCCGATTATTGTCTAAATTTGCAAATAATTCTGCACGAACTGCTTGCATAATTTTTGTTTTATCTTGACGTATAACTTTCAAATCGCGAACTTTTTGATTCTCAGCTTCCCTAATTTCTTGTTGCCGATCCATCTCATCCATGAGTTTTCTCAGTGTGTCTTGAATGCCCTTCCGGGTCTCAACCCATCGTTTGACCTCGTCGTTTTGTTGATTGCGTTCTTCGCGAGATGAATGGGTCTTCTTTTCTACCAATGACTTTCTATCTTTGATAAGTGATTTCATCATATCACCAATGGCATTACGCTCAGCAATCAACCGAGTCGTTTACGGGATATAAGCACGACCCTTTAGAACGATGTGCTGCTCCCACGATATGCGGCAAGAGTTATCTTTACCTAGTCCCCGCGTCAAATTAGGTTGAATCATGTTTCTCACAGGCATCGCAGGAATGAATCGCGTATTGGAAAGGGATGTTGAGGCCCCATATCTCACTTTAGTTACTGGGCCTCCTGGGTCGATGAAGTCGAGTTTTTGTATGACCATGATTTCCAATCACCTTGCGAATCAAGGAGGTTTTGGACTATATTGTACAGTAGAAGAGACTGTAGCGAGTTTGCAAAAAAGCACTCGCTCATTAGGAATAAGGCTCCCTCGAAGTCTTCAGATTACCGATTTCACGGAACTTCGAAAAGGAGGGAATCAGGATATGGATTATTTGAAATTCACTAGGAAGATGATTGAACATTTCAAGAAGAAACAAGGAGATAATTTCCGTGTTTTTGTATTGGATTCTCTTGGAGCGATTTACAGTCTCACCACAGTAGACGAAGAGATGAGAAAGAGAATGTTTGATTTCTTTGATTTCTTAAGAGAGCAGGGACTTTACACGTTCATAATCACTGAGCGCCACTCTGATCAAAATGCAGAGTTAGAAGGGAACGAAGGTTTCCTCGCTGATTCGATTCTTAACATGGGCGTAGATTTAAGAAATGGACAAATTGTTCGTACACTTCAGATTGAAAAGATGAGGCACGTCCAACATAGTATGGAAAAACAGGCAATCCAAGTAGGTCAAACGGGGATTGAGATCATTGGTCCTTTGTTTGATTGATTCCAGATGCAATCATAGAACTCATCCTTTCGGCGATTTCTGTAGTTGTAGCTCTTACTGTACCGTGACCTCGATTATCTCGTCCGCATGAAATTAAAACATGTGATTCACTTACTCTAACTAGTACAATTATCCCTTCTTCTCCAACAAGACTCATTCTATGCAATTTGTTTCCATCAAGGTGTTCTTCTGCTCTTGCCATTGTTTGTTCAACTAATGCCGCAGCAGCTTCAGGGGTGGAAAGTACTCCTGGCCTAACTCTAATTGGCGTTCCGTCTTCTCCAACTAGACATGCCCACGATATCTCATCACGAGAGGAAAGGTCATCCATTAACCGGTCGAGCATGAACCATTCTAGCAGTTATTATTGAAAAAATCAACTATTGACTTAGTTGAGTGATAATTCCATCAGAACTCCTCTTTCTTCTGCATAATAATTTTCAATCCAACCTTTAGGAACTAAGCCCTTTGAACGATAGAAGTTTATCGCCCTCGAATTAGATTCCCTTACTTCAAGTGTGATTCGCATCATTTTTTGTCGCTGAATTTCTTCTATTAGTTGATTCCAGCATTGAGTTCCGAACCCATTTCCTTGTAGTTCAGGATGAACACCAAATCCCAGAATTCTTGCCGTGGAATCGTTAATTTTCATCCATAATAATGACCCTAGTATCTCATCATTTTGTTTGAGTAAAACTGCACCATTATTGGCCAATGGGAGCGTAGAAATTCTGTCTGATTGAAGCAATTCCCCTGTGGTCATCCTTAGAAAAGTTGCAATTTTGTTGCAAAGATTTTCAGACAAAGGAGGGCTTGAAAAAATCCATTGAAGACGAGACATTCAATCCTTCCTTTCCTCTTTAGGAGTTAGTGTACTCGCCCTAGCTTTTCCTCTCCGAGCACTTGAACGGCGGCGCGTCTTCTTTCTCTGTTCTACAGATGTTGAATCTCCATCGTTTTCTTTAGGTTGTTTAGACAGACTTTCTATTCCTCCTGTTGAAATAAGTGTGGATAAATCTTGGAGGCTTAATGTCCCGCCAGAAACAGCCTTTTCTCTGATTTCTTCAGGATTAATCAGTTTCGCCTTAGCTGCCTCCTCCTCCATCCTCATGAATGCTTCAAGTCGGTGTAATTCGTTTGTTAGTGATCCAATTTCTTGTTTTATTTTCTTTCTTTTGTTATCAATTTCATTTATCCTTGAAGAGATTCGTTCTATCTCACTCCATCCGATTCCACTGATTTCAGTGTCATTTTCTTCTGATTTTGATTCAATTTTTGCATTTTCTTCTTCTGTTTTTTTATCTAGTTTTTTGAATTCCTGCATTACGGTTTTGATTTCTTTAAGCGATGTTTTCATTCTTTGGTGTTGTTCGTCAGAAAATTTTGCGATTTCATACATTGCTTGATATTCAAAAAAACTCTCAAGAAGCGATATTTCTTGCCTCAAGTTAGGCATTTCTCTGAGATCATTCATCATTGTAGAAAGTGGCTTATGCCGTTGTTTAAGCGAACTTTCAATATCATCTGGGGAGGGAGGGACCCTCTCGTCCGCGTCGTCTCTTTGTTTCTGCGCTTCATTTCGTTCTGTTTGTGCATTTTTTAATCGTCTAAGAAGTACGCCTCTTTCCTTGGATCTACCTTTGAAAGCCCCTCTCATTTCTTTGACTATCTCTACCAATTGACTCCGTTCCTTCTGAAGGTTTACTCGTTGTTCTCCTGCAGTTTGTAGAGCATCTTTAGTGTCTGAACGCATTTCAATAATGATGTGTTTAGATTTCCCTTCAAGGTCATCGAAAAGGTATGTTTTTTTCTTGTTTTTACCTTTCCCCCTTCGTTTTTGACGACTATTGCCGCCTTTACGCTTTTGTTGAGCGCTCATTCCTCCTCACTCTCCTTGTTTCGACTCTTCCGTCGCATTCCAGGGCGAGAGAAACCGCCTGATCGAATCTTCTTTGCGAATCTAGCGAGGTCTGGGTGATCATTATCCAATTTCCCGACCCCCTCATTTACTCGACGTGTCCAGTATTCTACTGCTCTGTCGGATTCTTTTTGTAATCTAATTGCGGATTCTAATTGCCCTCGAGTATCTTTCAAATCTTTTCTTATGGAATCAAATTCCTTTCTCAAAGGAGCGGATTTTTCTTTTACGTCAATGTATGCTTTATGTTTCGCTTCTCCTTTTTTGTATAATTCCGACATCTTGCTACGCTTTTCGATATATTTCAAGACCTCAGGATGCGATTTCTTTCGATTATCTAGCCATGAATCATTTCTGTTGATAATTTCACGGCGTTTTGCTAGTAATTTTCTTTCTTCAATATGGTCCAATGCAGATGTCTGTATTTTATCATCAACTTCTTGAAGTTCCTTTAGTAATTTATCACGCTTCCAATTTGGGTCTAAACTAATCATTTGGCCGGATGCAACCAAATCTTCCTGTTCGCTTAATACTTCTATTCGCAATTCCTTTGCGAGTTTATGAGACTCGTCACGTTCTCTTTTTTCTACACGTAACTTTTCCATCGCATTCCGGTACTTTGGAGCCAACTTGTCGTATTTTGATTGGAATTCATCTACTGATTCTTCTAGCCCTTGAATAATAAATGGAAGTTGATCAGCAAGTAGTCGTCTTCTGTCTAGAAGTCTTCCGACTATCTCCTCTGGTGTAATTTCCAGCAGTTGGTCTAGAGCCATGTAACAACACGACCACAAGTCGGTGAGGCATAAAGGCACCCTTAGCATGAAAATGCGTAGCAATCCCTATCATGGGTGTTTTCAGTTTGGATATTATGGCAGGGGGGCGTGCGATGAGTGTTCTCATTGTTATTCTACTAATGCCAGTATTTTCGCTTACCACCTCTGCCTCTTCCGGGTCTATGGTTACAGCTGGAAGTGGAGGGGTTGCAATCGTAGGTCTTCCTGCACATCAAGGAGATAATCTCACATTCTCTTCTCTTATTCACAATGAAGGAGATGTGGCTGGTTCTGTGCAACTTAATCTTTCATTAGCCGATGGAACGAATGTCTTAGGCGATGAAGTATTGATTGAACCAGGTTCTAGTAGAGAAGTTCGGACAGTTTTTGTCCCTTCACAATCTGGACTCATAAATGTCTCATGGGAGATTATCTCCTCTAATTCAATGGTTTCAGAAAACCTTTCAGGTGTTTCTCAAATCTCTGTCGATGAACCACAAAATTTGGAAATTGAGTTCCTTGATTCTAGTTGGACATTAGCCAATGGACTTGAGTGCACTTTCCGCACAATTCTCGGAGAGGGGAGAGAGAGAATAGTTTCTATTGAGGTATCAGGTATTTCTGGATCAAATGAGATTCTTATTCAGAGGTATGATGCTCAACTTACTCCCGGTATACGTCATTTTACTCTAGAACTGGGTTCTCCTCAGATTTCTTCATTATCTGTTACAGCAATCCCTTCCGAATGGGTTTCTAATTCTAGTGCAATTGACCAAATTGAGGTTACCATGCCTCAGATTTCAGGTAGTATTGAGATTATTTCTGTTACTCCGGAGGCCCCCACTTCGGGCGATTCAGTTTCTGTAGAAGTTAGAATATCTAATTCAGGTAATGACCCGATTGAATCGGGCAGAATAAGATTAATTTCATCAGCCTCAGGTATTGTTTTGGAGGATGTATCAACATCTGTAATTCAATCTTCGTCTGAGTCAAGTCAGACATTAACAATCCAATCATGGCCTGACGGAAATCCTGTTGATTTACGTGCGGAATGGATTTCAGGAGAAGTGGTTTCAGAGTTTGAAATTTCAGTAATTTCCAATATCGTAGTAAGTAGCTCAGATTCTGAGATTCCTTGGTTGACGTTGATTGTTGGAGGATCTACCGGGATTCTTGTAGCAATTGCAATGAGATCAGCCCTCCGTGGTCGAAAACCATTAGATAAAAGGGCCAGGAAAGAGAAATCTAAACCCTCTAAAAAAGTAATAGAAGAAACCGAAAAGAGAGAAGTGCATTGTCCCGAATGTGATCGTGCATTATTGATTCCTCGTACATATTCAGGTAGGGCCCGATGTGCTCCCCCTTGTTCAACTGAGTTTTCAGTATCTCCTGTAGATGAAGATGAAAAAGAGCCGATAGAAGAAGAACATGTTTCAGAGAATCTCCCTGAACAAGAAAACAAATCCGGTGTTGAATCATTAGTTGCAGCAAGTAACGATGATCTTCTTGATTGCCCTCAATGCGGTCAGGTTTTGAAAATCCCTCTTTCTAAACGACCTGCAACTGCTCGTTGTCCAGCATGTAGGGCAGAATTTGAAGCATTGGAGGGGGCGTAATGAAACCCCTCACAGAATTTGAAGAAATGTATATCAAGAAAATTTTTGAGGTCCATGACCATTCTCCTGATGCCATAGTTCGGACATCACAATTGGCTGAATTGATGAGCATTAGTTCTGCTTCAGTTACTGAAATGATTCAGAGATTAGCAGAGCGAGATTATGTGACATATATCCCCTACAAAGGATGTAGATTGACCCCTACTGGATTCCATCTAGGAGCCAGCATAAAGAGGAGACAACTTTTGTTGGAATTATTGTTGACTAATGTTCTTGGAATCGAAGAAAATGTCTCAGAGATTTCGTGTAGAATGGAACATGCAGTGGATTCTGTCGTCGAGTCAGCGATAGATAGAACTCTGGGATACCCCGTAGAGACCAGTGATGGAAAAAAAATTCCAGTTATAGGGAGAAATATTGATGATTCTCAATCCAACTTAATTCTTGCTTTAGATGATATTAAACCAGATACAAAGTTTGAGGTCGTTATCCTATTATGCCCCCCATCTGAATTACCTGCATTGGAAGCAGCAGGTGTTACCCCAGGAGTAATTATGGAAATGAAGGCGGATGGGCCAATGTTATCTGGTACTTCGATTCGATGGAGTAATAATGTGCAATTGTTGGTTCGGATTGTCGATTGAGAAATTACACTTTTGAACCTATATTTATCGAGAATCTTCATGGTTAGTTCAATTCTCACGGTGTCATGGGCGACGATGATAGCGATGTCGATGGCCCTGAAGAAATTGAGGAAATTGAAGTAGATGAATGGCCCGATGAGGTAGTTTCTGAAGATATTTCATCTGATCAAAATTCCGATTTAGTTGAATCAGATGATGTCCCAGAACAAGGGCAAAATATTGAGGAAATTGAACAACCTCCAATTGATGGTAATTCACTTCTTACCTCTAGGGAATCTGCACTTATCGAAGAAAAGCGCTGGAAAGGAATAGATGAAAAGTTCCTCTCAAATGGTCTAAGATTGCTGCATATTCTGCCAGTACTATCGATTCTATTGATTGCCTTAACTCGTACATTCCGAGGTCAATCTCCTTTGTGGTGGAGTGAATTTGTTCAAGGAGATAGTCGATTTGAATTCAGTATTGTAATTGGAATGTTGTCTATAGTCGTACTTTCTACATATTTGGTCGCATTATCTATCACAATTAGAAGAATAAAATCAACATTAAACGGTGTTCGAATAGAAACGGATCTAAGAGAGATAGACGGACGAGATTTCAGAGCAGTACATGGTCATGCCTCACTAATTTCTACCATAAAATCAGTTCATCGCCAACATATACTTACAGGAATTTTAGTTTTCTTTTCGATTGTATTTTTAGTAGGTTCACTTTTGGTATCTGATAGTATTCAGCAAGTTCGTTTGATGACTATAGGGACTGCAAGTCTGTTGATTGGTTATGGAGCGCACCTTCTGTCCCTAAGGCAGAATTTCAACACTGTAAATCCGCATGGACTTCTTGGAATTTATTCCCCACCCGTACATCCTGCATTACTTGTTCATCCGTTTCGCGACGTCGTCGGAACACACATTGATCCATTGTTAGCTGCCAAATTATCAGATTTTATCCAAAGTCTTTCAGAAGATATCATTGAAGGGCATAGTTCACTTCAAATGCAGGAACGAATTCTTCATCTACTCTATCTTGAACAACATTGTGGTCTCAAAAGGAACGACGTCAATTTAGCACTCAATTCCATCCTTGAAGAAGAAGGGATTCAACGTATGCGGGGATCAGATGATGAACCATGGGATGAAACTTGGAGGGCCTTAATTGACAATGCTAAAGGCAGAGTTAAGCCCTATTTCCGCCTTCATGATAGATTGTTACACAATGCTATGGATATCAGTGAGGGTAAACGCCCTCCTGGGGGGCTATGGTTCGATATTGATATCGAGAATCTGATAGAAGGAGAAGCCCATTTATTCACTTTTATTCACAATGGGACAATGAATGAGAAAGAATTGGTGGTTAGAATACAAACACCTGATTTTAGTCCCACTGAAACACATTATAGTCTCCATTTAGACCCTGGTTCAGTAGAACGTCTAACAATTCCAGATACTCCTGCAGAAGTCAAATCAGCAATGGGAGGTCTATTTGAGGAATCACGATTTATTTGGCAGACTCTATTGCCTAGGCAAACTGGAGAGGCAACAGTTACGGTTCGTCTAGAAGATAAATCTGGGAATTTACTTAGTGGGAAAGTTGCCACAGTTCAGATTCAGTATGATATGCTTCGTAGACTAAGGTGGTGGGCAGGTCTGATTTCAATAAGTACGGGAGCAGCAGCGGCGATATGGTTGCTAATTTTGCCCATTTTAGGATTCTTGGGTGGATTTTAGCCGTCAACGCCTTCAAAACCCCCTCCATTGTCGCAAAGTCGATGACGGACACCGATGAGGTTGCTGATCCAGAGTTGCAGCAGAGGCTGCATGCTATGGAAACAAAGCTTAGGCGTCTGAAGCAGACTCGAAATTCACATAGTGATAATGCACGGTCATGTGCTTCACAGCGGAATGCTGTCCAGTCGCAGAGGAAAGAACTCCAATCTGTGATTGATGAACGCATGGCTGAACAGAAAGTAGTTCGAGAGAAAATGAATTTGCAAAGAGCCCGACGTGATGGGATTCAAGAACAGATTAAGATTCTAATCGAGCGTTCCAAGGCTGGTCGAAATCATCACAATAAGGCCAAATCAAAAGTGGTTCAACTTGCTGAAACAGTGGGAGACATTGATCGAATTAATCATCGATTGATGACTGATGGGAGTCTTTCTTTAGATGCAGAAAACGCGTTAGTGAAGCGTGTCAAGGTTCTAGAAGAAAAACGTCAAGAATTGTTGCCCGATGTTGACGAAGAGGCAAGAATTACAGTAGATTTGGAAGACATAGAGGGTTCTATTCAGAGCCTTCGTGCTGAAGCTGATGCAGCCCATACCTCCTTCGTTGAAGCCATGAATTTAGCTGATGAAATGTGGACTGGAATTAAGGTAATGTTTGAGGATCGTGATCAACTTTCTTCGGAGGCAGATAGACATCATCATGCTATGCTTGAGGCTAGGGAGCAAGCTGATGCGGTTCATGAGCAGTTAACCTCCTTATTGTCCGAGGTAAATGAGATTCGAGATCAATTAAATGAGCAGAGGCTAGAAGCAGAGAAATGGATTTCTGATCATAACGAATCAGTTCGAAAGTCACGAACGACTCCTGATCAGAATAAGGATTTAGCAGAATCAATTGCGGAGTCCCTTCTTTCTGGCGGCAGCATTACGTTAGGTGGTTCTCGCCGCAAAGAGGAGGAATTATCTGATCGAACTAATCCTACTCGTAAGAGGAGATCACGCTCAGGTGTCGTACGTCGTCCAAGGGTTAGCAAGTAATTTCATTTTCATTTTTTAAGATTCGGCGTTTGAAATATATAGGGCGGTGTAGGTGAATAATCATGGCAGGAGCAGACGGGCCAGAGAGGACCTATGATAGGTCATGGGACGAAATCGAGGAAATGCTCGATCTTGCTGAGGAACGTACTGCAGAATGGCGTAGTTGGTTTGAGGAATGCAAAGCTAATGGCGACAGAGAGGGAATGAAGGAAGCTGCTAGGAACTACAAGGCTCTTGAAGGGGTAGTCAAAACCTTGAGATGGGTTCTAGGAGAGGTGGGCGTAGACCACCCACTTGACTAATCACCATCCTCTTTGATCCATTCGAACGTCTAGAGTTTCTATTTCTAAACCTGGCATAGCTGTGCCTGCCATTTTGCAAGCCTCCTCTACCTTTGCTGAGTCATTGTGATGATGTGCTGCCAAGACTATCGCTTCAGCAGTTCTACGTGGATCTGATGACTTGAAGATTCCAGAACCAACGAAGACTCCATCCATAGAATGCCTCATCATTAGAGCTGCGTCTGCAGGAGTCGCAAT
>JASLJW010000150.1 GCA_030747885.1 Candidatus Thalassarchaeaceae archaeon | reverse complement strand
GATAATTAGCGATGAGATATATGCTCGATTAGTATGGAGTGATTGGCCACATGTTTCGCCTGCATCATTGCCAGGAGGGGCAGAAAGAACACTAGTTGTAACAGGATTTTCCAAATCTTTTGCTATGACTGGTTGGAGGTTAGGGGTATTGACTGGTCCAAAGGAAGCTATGAATGCAGCCTTCGCATGTCAAGCAAATGCAAATTCCCATGTTCCTACATTTTTGATGCCCGCTGCAGAAGTAGCATTGAAACAGGATGCATCATTAACTGAATTTTGTGAGCAATATCTCAAACGCAGAACCCTTCTTTGCGAAGGAATTGAGGAAATACCGGGTCTCCAACTACGTTCACCTGAAGGGGCTTTCTATGCCTTTATCGACATCACGGGAACTGGAATGTCTGATGTAGAATTTGCAGATAAAGCACTTCAAGACGCACGTGTTCAATTGATTCCAGGCTCATTGATTCAAGGGGGAGAGGGACACGTTCGAGTTTCTTATGCAACAGATGAAGATCAAATTAGAGAAGGATTACAGCGCATAAAAAATTGGCTTTTGTAATCAAAATGGGGGTAGAAATTCTCCACAGGTTTCTGAAATTCGAAGTAATTGATTATATTTTGAAGTTCGATCAGAACGAGCAGGAGCACCCGTTTTTATTTGTCCAGTTCTGGATCCAACTGCCAAATCGGCAATCGTATTGTCGCTGGTTTCACCTGAACGATGACTCATAACAGTTCCAAAACCATTGCTTTTTGCCATTTCTATACATTCAAGAGTTTCAGTAACTGTGCCAATTTGATTGGGTTTGATTAGAATTGCATTAGCAGACCGTCGTTCGATACCATCACTCAATCGATTTACATTGGTTACGAAGAGGTCATCCCCTACAATTTGCACCCGATTCCCAATTTCTGCGGTCAAGGTTGCCCATGATGCCCAATCATCTTCCCCGAAAGGATCTTCGATAGAAACAATTGGATATTTGTCTGACCATTCCGCATATGTTTCAACCAGCTGATTACCACTCATGACCCGCCCGTCTATGTGGTAACCATCGTCATGAAGAAATTCTTGAGCGGCAACATCTAGCGCAATTCCAATTTCTTCGCCTGGAGAATATCCAGCACGTTCAATTGCTCCATTTAGTAGACTTAATCCCTCTTCATTACTCGGAAGATTGGGAGCAAATCCGCCCTCGTCTCCAATTCCTCCAAGCAATCCTTTCTCTTTGAGTACTGATCGAAGTGAATGATAGGTTTCAACACCTGCACGTAGGGCTTCAGGAAAAGTATCGAAACCGTGAGGTACGACCATGAACTCTTGGACATCAACGTTGCTTGCTGCATGTGCTCCACCGTTGAGGATATTCATCATTGGAACAGGCAGACATCCACCAGATAGCCCGCCAACATATCTCCAAAGTGGTTGAGAATGTATATTCGCTCCAGCATGAAGACATGCCATAGATGCACCTAGAGTTGCATTTGCACCAATCTTTGCTTTGTTCGGTGAATCATCTAAATCTAGAATGCATTGATCGATAGTTGCTTGATCATCAACTCGAAGGCCCACCAACGCATTCTGAATAGTTTCGATTACATTTTGTACAGCTTGGTCGACACCCTTCCCCATCCATCGTTCCCCACCATCTCGCAGCTCTACTGCTTCATGGCTACCTGTACTTGCACCAGATGGAACTGCTGCTCTTCCCGCCAATAGACCGTCTACAAAACAATCAACTTCGACAGTCGGAAACCCTCGAGAGTCGAGAATCGTTCTCGCATTCAGTCCGGTGATGTAAGCATCCATGGTTTTCTTCTACCTCACAGGTTCATGAATAACACGAATAAATCAAGAATTTAGATATCTAAGCCAACGGGCAGTTCTAGCCTGAAGTTGGGGAACATCTCTTTCTGAATGAGTACAAACT